>DNNJ01000332.1 GCA_003487955.1 Clostridiales bacterium
CCGTCCCCTTGTCATTAGGGAAGTTGTTCCCTCTTAGGTAGGCTTCCACTGACATTTTCTTTTTTCCGGGCATTTGAATTTCTTTAAGTATTACGATTCCGTCTTTTGCTTTAACAAATATTCCTTCATTGTCTGCTTTTATTACATAGCCCGGTTCATAGTCTGAATTATCATTTATATATGATGAGCTGTAAACCTTTACGGGTTTTTCATCCATTGTAAAATATGCTGCAGGCCATGGGGACAGTCCCCTTATTAAATTATGGATATTCTTTGCGGGCAAACTCCAGTTTATTTTCCTGTTTTCGTTATTAAACATTGGAGCATAGCTTGAAAGAGAATCATCTTGTTTTTGCGGCGATAATTCACCTTTCTCCAATTTATTTAAGGTTTCTATCAACAGCTTAGCGCCTTTATGCATCAAAATATCATGAAGCTCCCCAACGTTCATGTTTTCATCAATTATAACTTCTGTTTTTAAAAGCATATCTCCGGTGTCTAATCCTGTATCCATTTGCATGGTTGTTATACCTGTTTTAGTATCGCCGTTAATAATTGCCCAGTTTAAAGGAGCTGCTCCCCTCAATTTCGGCAGCAGCGAAGCATGGACATTGATACATCCATACTTAGGCAGTGTTAAAACATCCTTGCTTAATATCTGTCCGTAAGCAACAACAACAATTACATCAGGGTTATATGATTTCAGTACGTCAATATTTTCCTGTCTTTTTATTTTATCAGGCTGAAAAATTTTAAGACTTAACCTTTCAGCTATTTCTTTCACTTCTGAGCTTTTTAATTTTTTCCCTCTGCCGGAGGGTTTATCCGGCTGAGTTACAACCAAGACAACATTGTGGCTGCTTTCGTGAAGTTTTTCCAAGGTTGGAACTGCAAAACCCGGTGTACCCATAAAAATTATATTCATACAATCACCTTATTTTTCATTTGCATCTTCAATTACTCTATCTATAAACAATACTCCGTTTAAATGGTCAATCTCATGGCATATAGCTCGTGCCAAAAAACCTTCAGCTTCTTGTTTAACCGTTTCATTACTTTCATTTGTATATTCCACAATCACCTTCATAGGTCTTGATACTACTCCTTTTTTTTCGGGAACACTTAAGCATCCTTCCTGGGCTGATTGCTCACCTGATTCATAGATTATTTTGGGGTTAGCCATTTTATAAACTTTACCGTCTTCCACATCTATTACTATTACATTCTTTAATATCCCTACCTGGGGAGCGGCAAGTCCCACGCCTTCAAATTTATACATGGTTTCGACCATGTCATCCATAAGCATCCTGATTCTATCATCTACAACAGGAACTTCCCTGCATTTCTTTCTTAATATTTCATCGCCTTCATATCTTAAGTTTCTTAATGCCATCCTTAAATCCTCCTAAATTGTATCTGTGTTAATGTTTATACTTACCTTGATATTTTCTATATCCTCTTCCATATATACAGCTCTAAGTATTTTTTTAAGTTCTGACAAGCGGTAATTTGACACCTTTATGAACAAGTTTATTCTATACTCATCATTAACCTTGTATATATTGTGCGGTACAGGTCTGTACAACAATAAACTTCTTTCCTTTATCATTTCTTTAACAGCTTCTTTTACTCCCGCATATTTTTCATTTGCTGTTTTTATAACCAATTCCTCGTTTCGTGATATTAAACATATATTTATTATATTAATAAATGGCGGAAATGCAAATTCTTTTCTTAATTTTAATTCCTGATGTAAAAATAGCTCATAATCATTGTTCTTTGCAGCGTTTATGATGAAATTTTCAGGCTCGTAAGTTTGAATATATACCTTTCCATTCTTATCCCCTCTGCCGGCTCTTCCGCTTACTTGGGTTATAAGCTGAAATGTTTTTTCGCTTGCATTAAAAAATGGTAAATTTAGTATTGCATCTGCCGAAAGAACTCCTACAGTAGTTACATCTGGAAAGTCAAATCCCTTGGCAAGCATCTGTGTACCTATCAGTATATCAATTTTCCTGCTCTTAAAATCATTATATATATTTTCATATGAGTCTGTGTCAGTCATTGAATCAAAGTCCATTCTTTCAATAGATGCATGGGGAAATATTTGATTAATCAATTTTTCAACATGCTGTGTTCCTGCGCTGAACTGCTCTATTTTGTCACTGCCGCACTTTGGACACTCATAAATCATTTTTCTTGTCCTTCCGCAATAGTGACACTTCATCATATTTCCCTTAATATGGTAGGTCATGGAAACATCACACCGCTGACACCTTACTGCATAACCGCATTTCTTGCAGGATACAAAGCCGGAATAACCTCTCTTGTTTAAAAACAATATTACCTGCTCGTTTTTCTTAAGAGAATTTTTTATACTTTGATACAATTCTTCACTTATAATGGTATTATTTCCCTTATCAAGCTCGTCAGACATGTTAATAATTTTCATTTCAGGCATCTGAGCATCTTTAACCCTGTTTTTCAGTTCAATTAATTCTATCTGCCCTTTCATTGCCATATGGTATGTATTCAGTGATGGCGTTGCAGAGCCTAATATTACCTTGCCGTCTGTCATATATGCCATCTTTATTGCAACTTCCATGGTGTCATACTTCGGAGATGTTGATGATATATAACTGTCCTCATGCTCCTCATCAACTACTATGACTCCTAGGGTTTCAATGGGGGCAAATAGGGCAGAGCGTGCTCCTATTACTATATCCGCTTCTTTGTCGTAAACTCGAAGCCACTGTATGTATCTATCTTTTTTACTTAGTTTTGAATGAAATACCGCAATCCTGTTTCCGAATCTTTTCTCAAATCTGTCAATAGTCTGGGTTGTAAGGGAAATTTCCGGAACAAGCATAATTGACTGCTTACCCTGTTTTGAATATTCTTCAATTATATTCATGTACACTTCTGTCTTGCCGCTGCCGGTTACTCCGTGAAGCAGGAATGCTTTTTTGTCTGAGTTTAAAATTGTTTCGCAGGCATTCTTTTGCTCGTCATTTAAGCATAAGGGCTCATCCAACTGAAACTCTGTCTGGTTTGTATACTCTAAAACTTGTTTTTCCTCTAATACATCTTTTTTTATTAAATTATTAATAACTGCTTTTGAAATATTCAGCCTTTCCATTAATTGAGCTATACTTACAGATTTGCGATTTCTAAGATATTCGATAACCTTTATCTGGTTTGAGGTTTTGTTTATGTTATATTCGGTAATCTCCTTATTTCCTTTTAAGCAGACATGTTTTTCGTAAATACTTTGAGTTTCGGAAGGTATCATCAATCTCATGGCATCAGAATATTTGCATATATACCTTTCTCTTATCCAAAAAATAATTTTCAGCATTTCTTTTGTTACTATAGATTTTTCATCTATTATGTCAATAACAGGCTTAATCTTTTCCATGGGATAATCGCAGGTTGAATCAACGGAAACTATTAATGCATCAATAATGTTTTTCCCTCTCCCGAAATTTACTCTTGCTCTTTTTCCTTCTTCAGCTGAGTTTATTAATGCATCCGGTACTCCGTATGTATAAAGCTGATCTGTGCTTTTGGAAATGTTGTTTAAAATAACCTGTACAAAAGTATTATACATATCTTCTCCATCTAACAATAAAAAATTTCGCAGGCTTCATCACCAATTTGCATATTTGGGGACATTCCTCTTACCCACAAAGACAAAAGTTCGGGGACATTCCTTCATGGACTGACCCCAACGAATTACTTACCATAAAGGTGTGTCCCCATACCTTGTTTGGTGTGTCCCCATACCTCTAATAAATTAAATAATCAGTCCTTTGACTGATTATCTGACTTATTCCTGTGCCGTTGTTTCATCAATATCTGCTGTTTCATCATTTGTTGCATCTGTTATTCCATCTGCTGTTTCGGTATTTGCCGTCAATGATTTTTTGTACTTGTCATAATCGTATATGGGTTCAAACTTTTCCTCATAAAATTCCTCAATAGCAATTGACACAGGTTTTTTTGTTTTTGTTTTAATTAAAGGCTCCGAACCGTCGATTATTTGTCTTGCTCTTTTTGATATTATTGTAACCAATGAATATTGGCTGTCAACCATTTCGTTTAATTCATCCAATGATATTTTTTTCATTATCATATCTCCCTAATTTTACTGATTATTTCTTTTTTCCTTATTGCTCTGTTTTTTTCCGCCAATATTATATGTTTAATCTTTTCCGTCGCAATATCCACATGATCATTCAGCACAACATAGTCATATTGGAAAGCATAGTTTAATTCATCATAGGCTGATTCCATTCTCCGTAAAATTACTTCCTTTGAATCAGTACCTCTTCCTTCAATCCGAGTTTTTAGTTCAGCTAATGAAGGAGGAAGAATAAATATGAACACTCCTTTTGGATAATTCTTTTTAACCTGCAGTGCCCCTTGAATATCTATTTCTAAGATTATATCATTTCCTGCTTTAAGCTGTTTAAACACTTCTTCTTTGGGCGTTCCGTAATAATTGCCGTAAACCTTTGCATATTCAAGAAATTCGTTATTTTTTATTCTATTTATGAATTCGTCTTCATCGATAAAATAATAGCTTATGCCTTCTGCTTCGCCCTCCCTGGGCTTCCTGGTGGTAGCAGATACGGAAACTTTCAGGTAACTCATTTCCATCAGAAGCTGTTTGCATATTGTGCCTTTGCCTGCCCCCGAAGGGCCTGATATTACCACTAACAATCCTTCGTCCATAACTCACCTCTACTTAATATTGTGGTTCTCGAACCTCTGTGCCATTGTATCCGGTTGAATTGCTGATAGAATTATATAATCGCAGTCTGTTATAATTACAGCCCTGGTTTTTCTGCCGTAAGTTGCATCTATAAGTTTGCCCTTTTCACGAGTTTCTTGAATAAAGCGTTTTATCGGTGCTGATTCAGGACTTACAATTGCCACTATTCTGTTCGACAGTGCTATATTACCAAACCCTATATTAATAGTATTTGACGTATTTGGCGTATTTGACATATTTTACTCCTATTCGATATTTTGTACTTGTTCTCTGATTTTTTCCAAATGATTTTTTATTTCAATTACAACTTGTATTATATCGAGGTTACTGACTTTAGAGCCTATGGTATTAATTTCTCTATTTGCTTCCTGTAAGATAAAGTCAAGCTTTCTTCCTATTGCACCTCCGCTCTCCAAAGCATCGGACAATTGTGCCATATGTGAGTTAAATCTTACAATTTCTTCGTTAATATCACTTTTATCGGCATAAATTACAATTTCATTGTAAAGCCTGTTTTCATCAAGCTCATGGGTGCTTCCCAACAGCTCTTTAATTCTGTCCTCAAATTTAGTTTTATAATCTTCTACAATTGTATTGGAGTTTTCAGATATGACTCCCATTAATTCAAGAATTTTTACCATGCTTAAGCTAATGTCAGATTTTAACTGTATGCCTTCTTTAACTCTCATTGACAGCAGGTTTTTTACAGCCTCATTCATTGCATTTTCCAAACAAATATAAAGCTCATCACCATCTGCATCATCTTCCTTTGCAATCAGAACATCCTGAAATCTGATTATTGTATCAAGAGATGGGCTTCCGTTCATTCCTAATTCTTGTTTAATTATATCAATGGCATCCTTATATTGTTTAGCTAAAGCCAAATTCGGCAGGATTACTGTATCTGATTCACTTATGTAATCAATGTTTATATATACATCTATTCTACCCCTTTGAATGTTGTTTTTCAAGATTTTTCTAATATTATCCTCAAAAAAACGCAAATGTTTAGGAGTTTTTATGTTTATATCGCAATATCTGTTGTTGATAGCTTTTATTTCAGCTGTAATGCTTCTTTTCCCGTCATTGTGTTCGCCTTTGCCGTAACCGGTCATACTAAATATATTTGCCATTTTTCTCTCCGTTTCCCCATACCTCTTTTCACCATTATAACACTAAAACCTTACAAGTAAACAAAAATATTGAATAATCGGAGAACCATGAAGGAATAATCCAGGAGCAAACGGCAATTTTTAACCCAAGTATTCGAATATTTAAAAAAATTCATGACATTATAACGTTTATAATATACAATATACATAGTAATCAAAAAGCTATATTTTATACTTGTCAGGTCAGAAAGCAGGTTCAACACAAGGAGGAAACATGTCATTAGACGGTATTTTTATAAACAGTATAACAAATGAATTATATAAAAAATTGCTCGGCGGACGAGTGGATAAAGTTCATCAGCCGGATAAAAATGAAATAGTTATATCTATAAGAAGCAAAGGAGAAAGCTTTAAGCTGTTGATTACTGCTATAAGCTCAAGCCCGAGACTTCATCTTACAAATGTAACCAGAAAAAACCCTGTAGAGCCGCCCATGTTTTGCATGCTTTTAAGAAAGCACTTGACAGGTTCCTATATAAAAAATATAAGACAGATAAATTTTGACAGAATTGTAGAAATTTCTTTTGAATGCAGGGATGAATTGGGTACTGCCGTACATAAATCCCTCATTACGGAAATAATGGGCAAACACAGCAACATTATATTTTTAAACGAAGAGCTTTCAGTAATTGATTCTTTAAAAAGAATTACACCAAATGTAAGTTCTGTAAGGCAAATATATCCGGGACTTAAATATATTACTCCTCCGGGCTCTGATAAATTGAATCCGATGACAGTGAGCAAAGAATTGTTTATGAAAGAAATTGAATCAGTAAACAGCGGAATATATATTTTTGATTTTTTATATAAGAATTTCACCGGATTCAGTCCTTTTATATCAAGAGAAATTTGTTATTTGACAAGCTTAAATGAAAGCACATATTTAGGTGAGTTAAGCGAGAATAAAAAAGAAGAAATATGGAATGCATTCAATAAAATCATAAATAGAATAAAACAAAAGGACTTTTCATTTAATATTTATTATGATGAAAATAAGCCATATGGTTTCTATTGCATGGAAATTGAACATTTAAATAAGCTTAGCAAGAAAAGTTTCACTTCGCCCGGAGAGCTTTTAGATGAATATTATTATGAGCAAGACAATAAAAATAAAATAAATCAAAGAGTTGCAAGTCTTATTAAAAGCATAAATACAAAAATTATAAGAAATAAAAAAAAGGCTGAAAAGCAAAGAAATGAACTTTTAAATGCTGAAAGCAGAGATAAGTACAGAATTTACGGTGAGCTTATTCTTTCAAACCTGCACAAAACCCCTAAAAATAACAAGCTTTTAGTGATAAACTACTACGACCCTGAACAAAAAGAAATTGTTATACCCTTAGACCCTAAACTCAACTTATCACAAAACAGCCAAAAATTTTTCAAAAGATACAATAAGCTTAAGAAGGCTGAGGATGAGCTTGAAAAATTAGTCAATTCAACTTTAAGCGAAATATCTTACTTGGAAAATATTTTATTTTCCATTGAGGAATGCGAAACTATCGATGATTTAAACGAAATTTACAACGAGTTAATTGCTGAAGGGTTTATGAAAAGAAGCCTAAAGGTGAATAAATCAAAAGAATCAAAACCTGTTACAACATTTATCTCTTCGGCAGGTCATGAAATATTAGTGGGAAAAAACAATATTCAAAATGATATGATTACATTTAAAATTGGCAAAAATGATGATTATTGGTTCCACGCCAAAAATATGCCCGGCTCCCATGTTATAATAAGAACAAACGGTGATGAATTGACAGATGAAGAGTTTGTTGAAGCAGCACGTATTGCTGCATTTTACAGCAAAGGAAAAACTTCCGGCACTGTTGAAGTAGATTATACCCAAAAATCAAACGTGAAAAAGCCCCCTAATGCCAAGCCCGGGTTTGTAATTTACGATACAAATTATTCTATGCTTGTTAAGCCGAATATTGAAGGGATAAAAAGGGACAGCGGGGACGTATCTTGATTGTCACAGGAATGGGACAGCCAAGGTACGTCCCCAGTGTCCCACTTATTCGGTTATAACTACCTGATTGATTTTATCAGTTTCTTCAAGCTGGACGCTTATTCTTTCCGACCTGGATGTAGGCACGTTTTTGCCGATAAAATCTGCCCGGATTGGCAATTCTCTGTGTCCCCTGTCGATTAATACGGCTAATTCCACGTTTTGAGGTCTCCCTTGGTCTACAATTGCATCAAGGGCTGCCCTTACTGTTCTGCCTGTGTATAAAACGTCGTCAACTAATATTACCGTTTTGTCTTTTATATCGTAGTCAAAGGATTTTACTGATAATGGAGCTCTGTCATCCTTCTGTACATCATCTCTGTAATAGGTAATGTCCAAAGGAAAAACAGGCACCTTGGAGCCTTCAATTTCTTCGATTTTTTTTGCTAATCTAAGTGACAAGGGCCATCCTCTTGTTTTTATTCCGATAAGTACTATATTTTCTACGCCTTTATTTCTTTCGATAATTTCATGTGCAATTCTGTATGCTGCTCTTTCAATAGCTTTTCCGTCCATTATTAATGCTTTGATATTCATAATACCCTCCTTGAACAAAAATCTTCAGCTAAAGCCCTCAGAATTATCACGTGTCTGTCACACCACGATAAACGAATATTATCATGTTTGTCATCCTGAGCAATAGCGAAGGATCTCATGAGATCTTTCACTGCGTTCAGAATGACGCTACGCGGGTTATTCATTACAATGACGAGAGCTACGCCTTCGCACTAAGTCTTAATCTTTTTCAACACCTTTAAAAAGTAATCCGGTAATTCACTTTCAAATTCCATATACTTGCTGGTTGTCGGGTGAACAAATCCCAAAATTTTCGAATGCAGAAGCTGTCCTTCCAACCCGAATTTATTTGTCTTACCATAAACATCATCGCCTACAACAGGATGTCCTATATGCTTCATATGGACTCTTATTTGATGAGTTCTGCCGGTTTTTAACTTTAACTTCAGTAAAGTATACTTACCATACCTTTCAATCACCCAATAATTTGTAATTGCTTCTTTGCTGTTCTTGTTTGTTACGGTAAACTTTTTCCTGTCTTTTTCGCTTCTCCCTAAAGGTACATTAATTTCTCCGTCATCTTCCTTGATATTTCCTTCAACTAATGCATAGTAAATTCTGTTAATTGAATGCTCCTTTAAACACTCAGCTAAAAAGTTGTGAGCTCTGTCATTTTTGGCAACAAGCATCAGACCTGAAGTATTTTTGTCTAATCTGTGAACAATTCCTGGGCGCATAACCCCATTTATGGTTGATAAATTTTTAAGATGATACATAAGTCCGTTTACCATAGTGCCTGAATAATGTCCTGCGGCAGGATGAACTACCATTCCCTGAGGTTTATTTATCACTGTTAAATCGTTGTCCTCATAAACAATATCCAAAGCTATGTT
>DNNJ01000110.1:0-368 GCA_003487955.1 Clostridiales bacterium
CTGTCACGGGAAGATTATCCACTGGAAGCTTCATCGGATAAATGACATTAAGCACCCAAAGCGGAATAGAAAGAGAGTAAACCAATATAAAGAAAAGAAGTGGTGACCTTTTTGATGTGTTGTTGTTTACGACTTGCAGTCCTCTTGAAGGATGGAAGAGCCTATCTGAAAATCGCTGTGTTTTATCTATAACTTTTAATTGAAGTATGTATTATTAGAACGGATATAGGGATACTATAGACCTATGTAATTCTTACATATTCTTACATATGCTACTTTTCATATGCTATTGTTGTGACTTTTCGGATAGGTTCTAAGTAAATTAATAATATGTTTCTTAAGCTTCTCCATGGACAAACCGCCTCAGA
>DNNJ01000110.1:666-1280 GCA_003487955.1 Clostridiales bacterium
TAAAAGTAGATGCAGTAACATTCGCCCTTACTCGCGGATCTGCTGTGCCAGATAGTTCTGGATACCTATCTGGTTAATCTGGTCCATCTGGGCCTCTATCCAGTCGATATGTTCTGTTTCTTCCTTAAGGAGTGACTCAAGAAGCACTTTAGTGTCGTTATCTCCTAGTTCTGTTGCCAGACGGATGGCTTGGTTATAGCCTTTAATAGCTCCCTCTTCTGCCCAGTGGTCATGACCATGCATTTTTGGTACCTGATCGCCGATACGAATTTCGCTCAAATTGCTGACTATGGGCCTTCCCTCAAGGAAGAGAATGCGCTCAATCAGCTTCTCTGCATGCCTCATCTCGGTAATAGCTCGTTTCTCGATAACGTCTCCAAGCCGTTCGTAATTCCAGTTTTCACACATCTCGGCATGAACAAAGTACTGGTTAATAGCTGCCAGTTCATCTGCCAGACGAGCGTTCAAACAATCAATTAGTTTCTGGTCCCCTTTCAAAGATATACCCCCTTACAAAGAAATTACGGTTTTTATATTTATACTTAAACTTTACAATAAGTTTTTATATATTTGTCCAACTCTTCAGAACGTCACTAAATCATCTTTTAATTAAC
>DNNJ01000110.1:1465-2274 GCA_003487955.1 Clostridiales bacterium
CACTAAATCATCTTTTAATTAACGTAACTCAGGCTATCTAGAACCCATTTCATTCTTAAGCATCAAAAGTTCTTGGTCTCCTCTGAATATTATGCGGCACACATTATATAAACAAATCGAATATAAATGGATTAAGAATTAATAAATTTTGCCTCAGTTAACTATAAAAGCTCAAATATAATGTTAAATTTCAAATACTGGGCGCAAAAAATACAGACGAGTCTCTTTTGATTATTGATACAATTTGATGCTTAACTATTTTTCTAGAGTTTGGATTCTTCAAATATTATAAAAATAGTATAAAATTGTTAAATATCATGAAGTCTTTAATTATTCTAGGGGACATAGTATTACTGGTGAAAAGCAAATCAATCCAGAAAGCGAGAGTAGGTTCAGGTATAGACTTCGTAAGTGGCGAGAGACGAGTGTGGCTTCACAAGTGTGACAGATCAGAACCTTGATGATAGTTCTACACACCACACTTAATCGGATCAATTAGGATCAATTAAAACTAGGTAAACATAGATGAAGAAATTTTAACGCAGGAATTCATTTCTGAGATGTGTGAGTTTATCAAGGATGAAACAAAGACTTTTACTACCGCTTAATGGAGAAATATACTTTAAAAGGTTAAGTCTAGGCGATGGTATATTTGAAGTCTACCGCGTAATCCGATTAATCCTGATCCTTATTTATCAAAGATGAGATCAATGAACTTTAACCATTTCAATTTGCTGTAGTTTCGAACTATCCTGTTTATCCTAAAAACAGGATTTTATTTTTTGATAAATTTATTTAAATAAAAATCA
>DNNJ01000110.1:2454-2803 GCA_003487955.1 Clostridiales bacterium
TTTATTTAAATAAAAATCAAGCATATGATTATTGAGGGTAAGTTATGGATTACATTGAAACCTGGAAAGAGGTTATGCAAAGCCCATCTGATTTTTACAGGGAAATGCCAAAGACCGGAGGATATGCTGATCCACTCACCTTTGCAGCGATTAGCTTCATCATATATGCGCTTTTAACTGCACTTTTAACCGTACTCTTTGGACATGCTATGTATATGGGCGGCATGTATGGTGGAATGTACGATGGGATGTATGGTGGGGCTAGAGGGTTCGGTTTCTTTGCGATACTTATGACTGTGATTTTCACACCTATCGCAGGTATTATCTCTCTCTTTATCGAAGCTGCAAT
>DNNJ01000110.1:2989-3404 GCA_003487955.1 Clostridiales bacterium
CTCTTTATCGAAGCTGCAATACTTTATATAATTTATAAAATTCTTGGGGGTACGGGAAGTTACGAGGGCACTGTAAGATTTATCTGTTATGCAACTGCTGTGCTAGTACTTTCCTGGATTCCTTTTCTTGGCTGGATTGTCGGGATTTATGGGATATACCTCTATATTGTAGGAGGCATGTATGTACACGATGTAAGTATGACAAGATCCGTAATAGCTGTAATCCTGCCCGTTTTACTGGTGTTCTTGTTTATGGCCATTATTATCGCAGGTCTATTTGCTTTATCAGGACTATTTCCTTTCCAGACAATTTTGTAATGGACTTATTCTTTATAGGAAAATCCACGCCATTTTTGTATGCTAATTAGTTAAAAACTTGGATAAGTTCTCTTGAACTAAATATTTATATATTAGA
>DNNJ01000108.1 GCA_003487955.1 Clostridiales bacterium
CCTATCCCGGGAGAAATATGGATAACCACCTAATTATTAAGTTTAAGGACAAATATAAATAGAGATTTTATTGAAGCTGTAAATTGATACAATGAATCTTTAACAACAGAATATACAATGAAACTTAAATTTATTTGTCGTGTATTATTTATTTTTTCGATTTTTCTACTCACCTTTGGTCAAGATTGGGAGGATAATACATTCGAAGATTTTTCAAAAGGATATTTTACATTACGTGAACGATGTTTATAGTTCAGGTTATGGGTTGATTCCAACGGATCAGGACTTCTATTATTTCAAGAATTTTCCTTCCATTCTCCGAAATCTACCCGTGCCGTTCGACTGGGAGACCAAGAATTTCTACAGCAATAATGGAGGATATATCACAGATAATGTTTATTTGGAAAAGGACATCCAATAATCACGAGGCAACTTTTACTCCGTTGAAGCAAGTCATTATAAAAGGCTATACCGACATGAATCCCATAGAAGGAATTGAAGTAGGTCGAAACGAATTTAATGTAGATGCCACCAGCCCAATCGTTCGTGCGTCCAACAGTAAAATCATGGATCTCTAGGATTACATCCGCGGGATAAGGAGAACGACAAAAACATATTTAACCGCTTCAGGGGCATTTTTGTTTCAAGATGTGGGTGTTTTAATTGGTCATTGGCTTCCGTATGGAAGCGATATGGAGTGGAAATTTGGTGGCTGGCTACGGATTGATCACAATAAATCAACCGGGAGGGTTATCGGAATCAACAATAGTCCAGGTGAAGATCAGTGTCGTTTTGCCATGGTTTCTCGAGAATTAAATTTGGCCAGGCTCGAATTGCCCTGTTATGTTTGAATTTCCTTTTCCGATATTTTTTGTAGGAAACGAACAGTTCCCGTGCCTTTTTCCTATAACAATGGTGAGATTTTTTTGACACTACAGCTCATTCCACCTTGTTTAAATCTAAGGTAAACGGTAAAACCTATTGGATTGGTAATTTAACAGGAACAAATTCAGAAGCGAGTTTTCCATGTTATCCCTTAGTAATAGGAGAGGTAGATTTATCCAACTTTGGTTTAATCAAGAAAACAGTAGTGGAAATTGACACCCAGCTTCCGCTTGATTAAAAGCAAGTGCAACTTTCTAACTTTAAGGTTTTAGAGAACAACGTCATGCCGGAGATAATAATTTCGTTGACCAGATGAGAAGGAACATAATCGGCAAAGTACCAATCGTGGCGTAGAATTAGACTTTAATAAATAGGGTTACATAAAATTATCACTAATTAATAAATCACGAACAATAAAAAAATTTACAAGATGAAGTACCTAACTTTATACATTATGCTTTGTTTACTTATATGTAAAGGTAGCGAACAGAATAGGACAACAATCACAGAACCTTCATTGATGGATGTAAATCAACTCGCATCAAACCTATTCTGTTCTGTCAGTGACGATAAACCAGCCGAAAAAATTACCGTAATAGATAAGGAAATATGTTACGTGAACGATGCCTACAACACAGGTTATCGGGCGATTCCCTCTGATCCGGACTTTTATTATTTCACCAAATTCCCTCCTATTCCTCGAAATCTACCTGTGCCATTCGAGTGGCGAACTGAGAATTTTTACTTAGAAAACCCAGCGCGAACAGGTAGTCTCGCATTTGCAGATATTGGAGGTTCTATTACAGATAATGTTTATTTGGAACCAGACAAACCCTGGATCGTGCAATTGGGCATATCAACTCCCGGGAAAGGAGACACCAAAGCAGGTTCACCACAATATAAGATTTGGTACAGAACATCTAATGACAACGGATCTACATTCACTCCGTTAAAACAGGTTATAATAGAAGGATATACCAGTATGAATCCTATTGAAGGAGTAGAAATAGGCCGGAACGGTTTTAATGTTGATGCTACCAGGCCAATCGTTCGTGCATCTAACGGTGAAATAATGGTGCCAATAGGATTGCATCCGTGGGATGATGTAAATCAGAAAATTTACCTTCCCGAATCAAGTGCATTTATTTTTCAAGATGCAGGAGTGCTAATTGGGAAATGGCTTTCTGATGGAAGTGACATGGCCTGGAAATTTGGAGAATGGTTACGTATTGATCATAACAAGTCAACCCGTGGACTTTCTGAACCCACAATTGTTGAGTTGGATGAGAGTGGCCGTTTTGCTATGATCTCACGTGGGTCAAATCTTGCAAGGTTAGAATTGCCGTGTCATGCCTGGGTATCTTTTTCAGACGATTACTGCAGGAGTTGGAGTGATCCGGAACCATTAGCCTACAGTACAGGTGAGCGTTTTTATGTTACAACGGCTCATTCCACACTTTTTAAATCTAGGGTTAATGGGAAGACCTATTGGCTGGGTAATCTTCAACATGAAAATCCCCGAGCCAGTATTCCACGATATCCGTTAGTGATCGGAGAAGTCGATCTGGATAATTTTGGTGTTATTAAAGAGACAGTGGTCGAAATTGATACGCGACAACCTAACGATGGTGGAGAAAATCTCCAGTTGTCCAATTTCAGTATATTGGAAAACGATAAGAAAGCAGAGATTATTGTGGTCCTCACAAGAAGGGAAGGTTCAAATTCAGCGTCCCGTCCCACATGGTACCGGATAAAACTTAATTGAAATTTTTATTTATAAAAAAATTCTTTGCTATCCCATTAAAATCTAAAATAGCTCTTTTTGAATTTTTGAAATATAGTTAGTTACGAATGTTTTCTAGCAAACAGACTTGAATTTGTAGCTTTGCATAAGGTTAATCTGATGGTATATGCTCCAAGATAAATACGTTAAACATTTCACTGTGTATATTAGTATAAAAATGGTTCTTCGTCAAATTTGGTGCAAAGAAATAGTTCCTAAATCGCCTAAAAAAATAAACTTATTGTGTTGATTTACAGGTAAATAAATAGTAAAAAGCTAGTATAATCGAATCATTTTTATTATCTTTAAGGTTCTGACACTAAAGGTTTTAAAGATGATTGACTACACTAGCCAACCCAAAGATAATAACTTTTCTATAAACAAACATTCGCTCCAAGCTATTTTTGGAATCCCGGGTGTTGTATTCTATGATTCCGTTGTAAGTGATAATTTGATTCTTCTATCTGCCCGTCTTAAAGGCAAGACAACAAAATGTACCTGTTGCGGTAAAAGTAGTAAAAGCGTTCACTCATCCTATACGCGCAAATTAACCGATCTTTCAGTAACCGGCAGGGCTGTGAAAATTATACTGAAAGTCAGAAAGTTTAGATGCCGTAACAGTCGTTGTTCTCAAACAGTTTTCTCCGAGCAACATCTGCCCTTAACTCAGAAGTACTCACGACTAACAGATCGCACAAGTCATTATTTGCAAAGGTTGCTCATTGAGGTCTCATCCCGTAAAGGTGAGTATATAAGCGATCTCTTCTCAATAAAGCAGAGCAGTTCCACCTGTCTTAGAATCGTTAAGTCTATAGAAATGCCCGATTATCAGGAGCTGACTACCATCGGTATAGATGACTGGGCATACAGGAAAGGCAAATCATATGGTACTATTATTGTAAATGCACTTAACCACCGTCCCGTGGAACTACTAAAGAGTAGAGACAAAGAGGAGGTTGCAGATTGGCTTAAAGAACATAACTCCATACTGTATGTAACCAGGGATCGATCAAGCAGCTATTCTAATGCTATAAAGTCTGGGGCATCCAAGGCGTCACAAATAGCCGACAGGTTTCATTTGGTGAAAAATCTGGGAGATCACATAGCACATGAAATACGAATGGAGTATAAAACCATTAAAAGCAGTTGGTTGGCTCACAGGAAGAATCTTTATAAAAGCAAAGAAAATAACAGCTGTTTAAGTAGTGGAGATAACGAAAATACCAGCGATTCACAATATAACAAACACACCAATAGTGTTAACCATAGAAAACAGGAGTTGTTTAACAGGATTCATGAGCTTAAAAACAACAACTACTCTCAAAGAGCAATTGCCAAGGCTTTAAACATTAACCGTAATACTGTAAGATATTATTTTGAAATGGAAGAGTTGTTGCCACGAACAGCCATCTATTATAATAATTATGGAGATTTTATGGATCTGATTAAGGAGTGTTGTAATCAGGGGTTAAATGTAAGAACTATATTTGTCTCTATAAAAGAACGGGGATTCAAGGGTAATCAAACATCCTTTTATCAGTGGTTCAACAGGCACTTCCCGGAATATCAGAGTAAGAAAAGATTACCAAGTTCCTCCCCGATAGTTTATGAGGTAACTCGATTTAGCGGAATGTCACCCAACAGACTTGCCATTCATTTAACAAATAGTGAATGGGGTGTTTCAAAGGAAACAGGCGAGTGTAGCAAGTCTCACATACTGGCAGAAGAGATTATTAACTCCTCTATTCTATTAAAAAACATGAGAGAAGCATACAACACTTTTAGAGAGATTTTAAACAGTAAAGATGAGCTTAGGTTAGACCAATGGCTCGAGAAGTATAAATCGACTAAAATAATGAGGATTAAAAGTTTTATAAATGGTATTAATCATGATTTGGAAGCAGTAAAAAACGCCATTAAATACCCTTGGAGTAATGGAGTTGTAGAGGGTCACGTAAACAGATTAAAAAACAAGAAAAGAGAGATGTATGGCAGGGCTGGATTTGAACTGTTAAGACGAAAGGTAGTGCTTTCCAACTCAGGATAACCTGCACCAAATTTGACGAAGAACC
>DNNJ01000075.1:0-4991 GCA_003487955.1 Clostridiales bacterium
TTTTAATAGTTTAGCCATTATTTCTTGGCCTTCTTCTGATTTTAAATTTAAAGCAATACTTCTTTTATTAGCATTATGAAAATCATAAGCAATTTTTTTCATTCCCGGTAAAGGTGCTGCAAAGCGCGTTGTATCACCTTTAGGAACAGACTCTACCTTTATTATATCTGCACCCCAGTCTGCCAAAATGCGACCGGCTGAAGGAGCAGCCACATAAGTTGTTAATTCGATTATTTTTACTCCGGATAACAAATTGTAAGGGTCTTTATTCATTTCCATCTTATTTCCTCCATAAATTAAAATATTATTGGTTTACTTTTAATTAACTGTTTTTATATTTCTCTATTTCTTTAATAAATTCAGGAATTACTTCAAATAAATCTCCGACAATTCCATAGTGTGCAACTTCAAATATCGGTGCATTCTTATCTTTGTTTATTGCTATGATTGTATCTGAACCGGACATTCCTGCTAAATGTTGAATGGCACCCGATATACCACATGCAATATAAACCTTTGGGGCAACAGTCTTGCCTGTCTGGCCTACTTGGTGAGCATGAGGAATCCAGCCGCTGTCAACGGCAGCCCTTGATGAACCAACAGCACCGCCTAAGACCTTTGCTAAATCTCTTATATATGAAAAGTTTTCAGCTTTACCAAGGCCACGACCGCCTGAAACTATAATTTCTGCTTCTTCCAAGTTTATGTTTTCTGTTACTTCTTTGATGGTTTCTATTATTTTTGTTCTAATATTACTTTCTGATATATTACATTCCTCTTCAATTATTTCACCCTTCTTATCTTCTTTTAATAAAGGTAGCTTATAAACTCCGGGACGAACGGTACCCATTTGGGGCCTGTTATTGGGACACTCTATATCCGCCATTAAATTTCCGCCAAATGCCGGTCTTGTCCATTTTACATTGCCGGTTTCTTCATTGTAAGATATTGATGTGCAATCTGCAGTAAGACCGGTTTTTAATCTACAGGCTACTCTGGGACCAAAATCGCGACCGTTTATGGTAGCCCCGATTAAGATTGTATCCGGATTATACTTATTGATTAAATCCATTAATGTATCTGTTACGGCATCCGTTGAGTATCTTTCAAAGATTGGATTATCAACTAATATTACCTTATCTGCACCATAAGCAATTGCTTTTGTTGCTACATTTTTTACATCTTTGCCGAATACTATAGCAACTAAGTCTTGATTTACAGCATCTGCAATTTCTCTTCCCGGTTTTAGAAGTTCAAAGCCCACCTTCTTTTCTTTTCCATATTCAGTTTCAATAAAAACCCACACATTTTTATTTTTTATATTTGCACTCATATACTATACTTCTCCTTTATATAACCTTTTTATCTGCTATCAGTCTCATCAATGTCTGCACCGAAGCTGATGCGGTTTCTTCCTTTATGATAATTCCGTTATTTTCTTTTTTAGGTGTGTAAGATTTCTTTACCTTTGTCGGTGAACCTTTTAATCCGCATTTTTCTACATCGATGTTTATGGATTTTGAATTTAATACATGAATTTCTGCCTTGTTAGCAGCAATTTTGCTTTTTAAAGTAGCATATCTGGGCTCAAAATCTGATTTTGTTACTGTTATAACAGCAGGTGAAAGTACTTCAATCCAGTCATAACCTTGGTCATTTTCTCTTTTTACCAATGTTTTATCGCCTTCTGCTTTAATATCTGTAGCATAAGTAACTTGAGCTATGCCAAGATGCTCTGCCATTTCCGGACCAACTTGACCGGTATCACCGTCTATTGCTTGTTTCCCACACAATATCAGGTCAAATTTTCCTTCTTCATTTTCTAATTGTTTTGCAAAATTTGCTAAAATAAAGCTGGTAGCTAAAGTATCGGAACCTCCGAATGCCCTGTCACTCAACAAATAAGCTTCATCCGCACCAACGGATAAACATTCTTTTAATGCTGCCTTTGCTTGTTCCGGACCCATAGACATCACCGTAACCTTGCCGCCATGCTCTTCTTTTAATCTGACACCAAGCTCTAAAGCGTATGAATCAAAAGTATTGACTATGCTTGGCACTCCCTCACGCATCAAGGTATTCGTTTCAGGATTTATTTTTATTTCTGTTGTGTCAGGAACTTGTTTTATGCAAACTAAAATATTCATTTAAACCTCCCATATTCTTATTTAGATAACATAATATTTGAAATTACAACTCTTTGTATTTGATTTGTACCTTCGTATATTTGGAGTATCTTTGCATCCCTCATCATCTTTTCCATTGGATATTCTTTCATATATCCATATCCGCCAAATATTTGTACTCCATCTGTTGTAACTTTCATTGCTACGTCAGATGCAAAAAGTTTACTCATGGACACATAAATTT
Organism: Clostridiales bacterium; assembly: GCA_003487955.1. Classification (GTDB taxonomy): domain Bacteria; phylum Bacillota; class Clostridia; order Tissierellales; family Sedimentibacteraceae; genus Sedimentibacter. The sequence goes on from DNNJ01000075.1 coordinate 2,371, forward strand.
CATAATCTTCATTTTTATCAATTAAATCAGCAGCATGATATGCTAATTCACGAGCGGCTGCAGTTTGTGTTTGCATATCGGCAAGCATAAACTGAATACCTTGTTTGTAAGCAATAGGTTTTCCGAATTGAACACGACTCTTTGCATATTCGACACATTCATCAATAGCTCTCTGTGCCAATCCGACTGCCATTCCTCCAACAAAGTTACGGGAAGTTCCCAATGTTTTCATGGCATATACAAAACCCTTGCCTTCTTGGCCAATCAGATGGTCCTTTGGAATTCTGCAATCCTCAAAAATAATCTGTGTAGTATTAGATAATCTAATCCCCATCTTATCTTCATGTTTGCCGATTATAAGACCTTCACGATTACCTTCTACATAAAATACAGATAGTCCTTTTGTACCCTTTGATAAATCCGTAGAAGCAATTACAATATATACCCCTGCTATTCCGCCATTTGTAATGAAGCATTTAGTGCCATTCAGCACATATTCATCTCCATCTAATTTAGCTGTGGTTTTTACGGAAGCTGAATCCGAGCCGGCATTTGGCTCTGTTAAACAAAAACCTGCTAATTTTCCCGAAGTCAATATTCCAAAAAAGTCCTTTTTTTGCTCATCGTTTCCAAAGAAATTCATTGTAGAACAAGCTGAATTATTAACACCGATAGCTGATGCAATTCCACAGTCATGTCTTCCTAATATTTCTGCTATATAAGTTTCTGTTTTATGATCTACCATTAACCCGTCATGCTCTGTGGGGACTGCCAATAAATTCAAACCCATTTCGATTAAATCATTGTATACTTTCTCCGGGTATTCACCTCTTGCATCATATTCTGCAACTACGGGGTCAACTTCATTTTTGAAATATTTCTCTATCAAATCCCCTAAATCTCTCATTTCATTAGTAATCTCCATTTCATTCCTCCAATAATAATTTTTGAATATTTTAAGCAACAAAACTACAAACCGGCAACAAGCAAGAGTCCTTGGCAGTAGTTTTGTTGCCGTATATAAGCATTAGCTGTGGTCTTAATTTTTTTTCAGTCTTTCTTCTGCGTGTTTTTTGTTTCTCTTGCGACAATATGTTAAAGATGGAATAATAACCAAGAATATACCGATATATCCGAAATATGAATATCCGACTGCAATAATTTTAGTTAAACCAACTGAAGCCACTGCCATAGAAATTGCTATTATAACTATACCTACAAGGATAGGCATTACTTTACCATCTTGTTTGCCAATTCCCTTTTCCTTAAATAATCTTGTAAATCTCATTGTATTTCCGTAAACTACAGCTACTGCCGTTGATAAAAACGCACTAAACAAAGCAATAGAATACAGTATTGTTAAGAATCCTCCTCCCATGACCTCGCTAATAGCTAAGATGGGTAAAGTTTCAGCAGCAACTTGAGGTATAAATGCTTGAATCAATAATACTGTTAAAGCTAACATTCCGGCATTAAGAACAAATCCAATTGCAGTAACACTTGTACAATCTTTATCAGTTTTGGTAAGTGAAGTTGCACCTAAGAGTCCTAGAAATGCAAAACATTGAAAACCTGCATAGCTTAATGCTTTTATTAGTCCTTTAAAGAACATTCCTTCTTCCATAGGTGCTTGTAAATTTTGTGCCAATACAGTAGTATTTTCTGTGATTCCTTTTAGGCAAATAATCAAAAATGAAACAACAATTCCAACGCTCAAAACAGTAGAAGCCTTACTCACTAATTCAGAGCCAAATACACTCAATACTAATGTCAATATACCAATTAACAATACCGAAATAAAATATGGCAGTCCCATAACTTGTGTAATCAACGCTGCTGCACCGGCTACAGAAGCACTCACCGCTAATAATCCTGCTGAAATATAGCAAATATCATATATTGGCGACATAAACTTATCGTATGGTTTATACAAAGCCTTACCTAATGAGTTGTAATCATATGCACCATAATATCTTGCCATTATCATATTTTCTCTATAAGTTAATGCAACAATCACCATGGATAATACAGAAAATAAAATTGCATATTTTCCGTATCTTATAAAGAAACTCATTGTTTGGCTACCGCTGGCAAATCCTCCTCCAACGTGGGCACCGAACCAAACTGAAGCAATGCTGAATGCTCCTATAAAAGACAAGCCTTTTTCATTATTGTTCATAATATTTCTCCTTTAAATATATTTAGATTTTGTTGAGTAGTAAAACAAGCGCTTGTTAAAATACTGTCACACTATATATAGCAATCCCCATGCCAATTTATAAAAACTCTAAAACCCTCTAATTTTAACAATTTAAATATAAAATATTTAAACACCTGGTGCAAAATTGCTTTTTTTCATGTTTTTCGGTGCTATTTTGCACCATTCCTTGCAGGTATATGCAAAATTATTAACTAAGATAAAATAATCTTAGACAAAAAAAGAAAAATATAGAGAATTATCCTTTGCCTTATAGACTAAATTACAAGCAATGAGGAAATTCTCTATAAATAACCTTATACAACTAATCGAGTGATTACCTTCCTTCGTACGTGTGCATCAAATCTCTTCTTGGTCCTCTGGCAAACACGTCTGTTCTGTTTGGTCCCCAGGATATTGCTGC
>DNNJ01000075.1:5301-10725 GCA_003487955.1 Clostridiales bacterium
TGATTCGGTCTTTTTGAAGAAACCGATGGTCCCGAAGTAAGCACTCCTCCAAGGCTTTCCCAGCTGCTCCATCTGTTGCCGTCCCACCATATATGCCATAATGCGTTGTCCGTTCCCCTTGCAAATACATCTATGCGATTCGGTCCCCAGGATATTGCTGCAGGACCGGATGTAAGACTTCCGCCAAGGCTTTCCCAGTCATTCCATCTATTCCCGTCCCACCATCTGTGCCACAATCCGTTATCTGTTCCCCTGGCAAATACATCAAGTCGATTAGGCTGCCAGGAAGAAACCCCAGGAGATGATGTCAGTACTCCTCCTAAGCTTTCCCAGTCACTCCACCTGCGTCCGTCCCACCAAATATGCCACAATGCATTATCAGTTCCCCTTGCAAATACATCTATGCGATTTGGTCCCCATGATACTGCTGCCGGTGCTGAAGTTAAAACACCTCCAAGGCTTTCCCAACTGCTCCATCTGTTTCCGTCCCACCATATATGATACAGGCTTTCGTCGGTTCCTCCTGCAAATACATCGAGGCGATTTGGCTGCCAGGAAGCTGCGGCAGGAGCTGTTGTCAATACGCCTCCCAAACTTTCCCATCGCGACCATCCCCTATCCGGTATTGGCGGTCTTGAGCCATTCCTAATAATACTTAGTATAATCTCAATAATGCGCACTAAAATTCTGTCAAGTTCACTGCCTCGAATGTTAATTTGTTTTAATATTAAGTTAAACCATGGAGTTTGATTTCTGAATCTGTCATATATTTGCCTCGGTTGTAAATTACTCGGTTGGTTTATTGTGAAGTTAACAATTAATGTTATCAGTAAATCAGCAAGATTTCTGTTTAATCCTATCCGTTCCAGTTCTGAATATACGTCATTGTGTTCTGAACGGATAGTTCGCATAATTTCACGGGTGTTTCCTTGCTGCTGAGCTAAAATATATTCCGGATTTATTGGAAATGAAAAACCCTCATTTTTATTCATAACTACCTCCTAAAAATTTAATCTCACTCTATTTTATTTAACAGAGTGAGATTTGTTCCTTAACGGAGGTAATTATTGACAATATTTATTGCTTTTGCCACATAGTAGGCGAGACTAATGCTATAACCGGCAGCACTTCCAATCTTCCGATTATCATGCACAAGGTCATTGTTATTTTGCTTAAGTTTGAAAACTGTGAAAAGTTGCCTAAAGGTCCTATAAGCTCAAACCCGGAACCTGTATTGCTTACGGATGCCAAGGCGGCCGAAAATGTAGTCATAAAATCAAAGTTGTCCAAGGACAGTATCATAGCAGAAACAAATAGAATTAATATATAAGTAAAGAAAAAAATCAATGTATTATCTACTACATCATCGTCAACAGATTTACCGCCTATTTTTATCTTGCTGACAGAACTTGGGTGTATGGTATGATTAATCTCTCTTATCACTGATTTAAAAAGTATTATTACACGTATCATTTTTAAACCGCCTGTTGTTGAGCCGGAACAGGCACCGGTAACCATCAATATCATCAATACAATTTTAGACAACAAAGGCCAAATGTTTATGTCTGTTGCTGCAAAACCGGTAGTTGTGATAATGGAAGTCACTTGAAAGGCCGAGTTTCTTATGGAGTCGGATATGGAAAAATTATAAACCGGCAATATATTTATAAATATTAATAATACAGATAGAATTACAAAAATAAAATATATCTTCAATTCATCATTTTTTATGGCAGTTTTCCAGTTGCCCTTCAATGCTGCATAGTAAAGAGAAAAATTAATTCCGAATAAAAACATTAACACCAATGTTGTCCATTCTATAAACGAACTGCCGTAATGTCCTAAGCCGCCCGATTTCACTGAAAAACCGCCTGTACCTGCAGTTCCGAATGCATGAATAACCGCATCGAATAAGGGCATGCCGCCTAATAAAAAAAGAAAAATTGTAACTCCCGTCATGATTGAATATATTATATACAATATTTTAGCTGTATCTGAAAGCTTTGGTACTAACTTTCCGGAAGAAGGTCCCGGGAATTCAGCACGCATTAAAAATATTGAGCGTGCTCCCAATGATGGTGCTAAAGCCAAGGTGAACACCAATACCCCCATTCCTCCAATCCAAAGAGTAAAACTTCGCCAAAACAATATGCTTCGAGGCAGAATTTCTACATTTGCAAATATGGTGGCACCTGTAGTAGTAAACCCTGAAGCTGTTTCAAACAAAGCATCTATATAATTGGGAGCAACACCGCTGATGTAGTATGGCAGAGCTCCGCATAAAGACATCATAAGCCAGCTCAACGCCACTGAAGCATAAGCTTCACGTTTTCTCAAATTCACGCTGACTTTAATACTTTTCAACATAAGTCCCATAAATGCCAATAGTATAATTGTAACAATAAATGCATCTCTGTCATAACTGTTATCTATTATTGAAATAATAAGTGATGGAATCATCAATACAGATTCCCAAAACAATACTGTTCCAAGCACCTTAAATACAACTTTTAAATTCACTTTTTCCTCCGGAGAATTTTCTAAACTGTACCTTCCTTAAACTTTTTTGTACTTTTCTTTACCAAGTTTATATAAGTCATTTCCTCTGTTATCAATTACAACTGTAACAGGAAAATTTTCTATTCTTAATTTATAAATTGCTTCTGCCCCTAAATCAGGAAATGCAATTACTTCTGCCTCTTTTATTGCCTCTGCCAAAAGCGCCCCTGCCCCTCCGATAGCTGCAAAATATACTGCGTTGTTCTTAATCATTGAGTCAACCACTTGTTGAGCTCTAATACCCTTGCCTATCATTCCCTTAAGACCGTGCTCCATCAAAAGCGGTGCATATGCATCCATCCTTCCGCTGGTTGTAGGTCCTGCGGAGCCAATTACTTGTCCCGGTTTTGCAGGGCAGGGCCCCACATAATAAATAGTCTGATTCTTAATATCCATTGGAAGCTCTTCTCCATTTTCAATTAATTCAACTAATCTTTTATGTGCTGCATCTCTGCCTGTATAAATTATTCCGTTTAATAAAACTCTGTCTCCCGCCTTAAGGTCATTTATCACTTCATCGGTCAAAGGTGTATTTATTATTTTATTCATGACATCCTCCTATTATAGCTTCTTGATGCCTTGCAGCGTGACATTGAATATTTATTGCTACCGGCATGCTTGCTATATGAGCAGGGAAGGTCTCTATATTTACGGCAAGTGCGGTTGTTCTTCCTCCAAAGCCTTGCGGTCCTATACCCAATTTATTAATTTCTTCAAGAAGTTCTTTTTCTAATTCTGCAATACAAGGGTTTGGATTATGTTCGCCTACTTTTCTAAGGAGAGACTGTTTTGCAATCAATGTTGTTTTTTCTATTGTTCCGCCTATACCTATTCCCACTATTATGGGAGGACATGGATTAGAGCCCGCCTTTTCAACTGTATCCAAAATAAATTTTTTGATACCTTTTATACCGTCTGAAGGTTTAAGCATTGCAATAGCACTCATATTCTCGCTTCCGCCGCCCTTTGGTGCAAATATCAATTTAATTTTATCTCCCGATACTATCTTGGTATGTATTATTGCAGGAGTATTATCACCTGTATTTTTTCTTGCAATAAACGGGTCGTCCACAGCGGAGCTTCGAAGATATCCCTTTATATATCCTCTTCTTACTCCTTCGTTGATTGCTTCATTTAGATCTCCGCCTACCAATCTCACATCCTGTCCTAACTCAAGAAAAATAACTGCAAGTCCTGTGTCCTGGCATATGGGAACATCCTTTGTCCTTGCAATTTCCTGATTTTTTAATATATCGGACAGTATTTCTTTGCCCAAGGGAGATTCCTCTTTTTCCATTGCATCTTCCAATGCTTTTTTTACATCCTCAGGAAGATAATAACAAGATTCTATACATAGTCTTTCTACTGTCTTGGTTATTTCTTTAACATTAATCTCTCTCATTTATTGCTCCTTCAATAATATTCACGTCTTGTTAAATAATCTCTTCTTATATTTATATCAATAATTTCAATACTTGTCCATAATTTATAATAATTTATAATAAAAATTCCTGCTCAATATGGAATTACTTTCTTTCATTTGTAGATTAATGTAATATTTTTCTTATCTATTGCAAATAATAAATAATAATATTATAATTGTTTAAAGGTAATGGGACATACCTTTAAGTACGTCCCGCCTATTCTAGGAAGACGAGGTTTATTGATGACTGAAACCGAAAAGAAAAAATTTATATTAGATGTTGCTTTTATTGTTACAGTATATGCGGTTCTTTATTTTATTTTTATTTATATGATTCACTGGGTTATGCCTTTTATAATTGGCTTTTTAATAGCCTTGGCTCTCAGACCTATTACAAGATTTGTAAACAGATTTGTAAAAAGTACTGGAAAAGGTGTCGCTCTATTTGTAATTGCTGCGTTTTATGTTCTTATAGCATTAATAATATGGTTTCTTACATCCTTTTTAATCACTCAATTTACGGAGCTTATTTACACTATGCCAAGATTATATTTTAATAGGGTTGAGCCGGTGCTTCTTGAGTTTAACGACTGGGTTGTACAAAACGCACAAACGCTTTCACCGGATGTTGCAAGTACCATTTCACAAATCATAACAAATGGTATCAATTATCTTGCTGATTTTATAAAAAATATATCTATTTCTTTTGTACAATTTGCTACAAGATTAATATCTAATTTCCCGCTATATTTAATATCTGTAATATTTACAATTGTACTTTCGGTATTTATTAGCTTGGAATATGATAATATTACAACTTTTTTCAGAAAACAGCTTCCCGACAAATTTAATGAAACTTTTGAAGAAGCGCGAATATTCGTGACCGGTACATTGTGGAAAATGATAAAATCATACATGATAATCATGATAATTACGTTTCTTGAAATATATATAGGCTTGTCATTATTGAAGGTCAATTATGCCTTGCCAATTGCTGCAATTATAGCGGTTCTTGATATTATGCCGGTTATTGGAACAGGTGGTATACTAATACCTTGGGCAATTTTTGAATTAATAATAAAAAGTTATCTTCTTGGATTTGGTTTGCTTGGTTTATATATAGCAGTTACTGTTATCAGAAATATTATTGAGCCAAGAATCGTAGGTCACCAGATAGGTTTGCACCCTATAATAACAATCACAGCCATGTATGCAGGTTTGAGGCTGTTTTCGGTCGCAGGAATTCTAATCGGCCCTGTGGTTGCCATAACTGTTAAATACTTAAATGACGAAGGGAAAATAAAATTGTTTAAGTAATTAGAAATGATAAATAAAAGCAAGGCTGTTAACCTTGCTTTTTACTATTTGATGATATACTATTTGGGGACATTCCTCTTACTACAGAGACTTACCCTATACTAGAGGTGTGTCCCCACACCTTT
>DNNJ01000075.1:10998-12394 GCA_003487955.1 Clostridiales bacterium
TACCATCCTCTTAATTTCATTACTTCAGCTACTTTCTTAACAGAAATCATATAAGCAGCTTCTCTGATTGTACATTTTTGTTGTTCTTTAAGAGCCCATACATCATTAAATGCTTTAACCATTTTAATTTCTTGTTTTTCTTCTACTTCTTTTACATCCCAGTAATATCCTTGTAGGTTTTGTACCCATTCAAAGTATGAAACTACTACTCCGCCGGCATTTGTCAAAATATCAGGAGTAACCGGGATTCCTCTTGCATTCAATACCTGGTCAGCTTCCGGAGTTGTCGGACCGTTAGCTGCTTCACACATTAATTTAGCCTTCATGTTTTCTGCTACTTCTTTAGTTATAGCATTTTCCAAAGCTGCCGGAATTAATATGTCAACATCCAATGCAAAGAATTCATTAAGACTGATCATTTTAGCTTTTGGATAATCAACTAAATTCTTATGTTCATTAAAATAAGCTAATAATTCTTCAAAATCCAGTCCATCTTCATTATATAATGCATATGTGCCAACTTTTGGAGCCCATTCTCCTAAAGCTACTATTTTGGCTCCCTGTCTTTGTACATTTTTAACTGTGAATCGACCTACATTTCCAAATCCCTGAATAGCAACTTTAGCTTTTGTAATATCAATTCCATATTTTTTAGCTGCTTCTCTGGTAATTACAGAAATTCCAAAACCTGTTGCTTCATTTCTGCCTTCTGAGCCGCCCCATGCTACGGGTTTTCCTGTTATAACTCCTAATGATGCAGTTCCTCCGGTCAACTTAATATATTCATCCACCATCCAAGCCATAATTTGTCCGTTTGTTCCTGCGTCAGGTGCCGGTATATCTTCTTTTTCTCCTATGTACTTATATAGTTTTTGAATATAACCTCTTGAAATTCTTTCTAATTCTCCTTGAGATAATGACAATGGATCACATATAACTCCGCCTTTGCCTCCTCCATAAGGAAGCCCTAATACTCCGCCTTTAAATGTCATAAAGATTGAAAGAGCTTTTACTTCGTCTAATGTTACTCCGGGATGGAATCTAACTCCACCTTTTGCAGGACCAACAGCATCATTGTGCGAAGCTCTGTATCCTTTAAATACTTTCATACTTCCGTCATCCATTCTTACAGGAATGTTGACTTCAATAACTCTTTGCGGTTCTTTTAAAATCTCATACACTGCCGGGTCTAATCCTAAGGCGTCACAAGCGTTTTTTACTTGCATTTGAGAGTTTTCCAATGGATTTAAAATCTCTTTTGCCATTACTTTACCTCCAAATTTATTAGTTTATAAGAATTTTTATCTTTAATATTGCTAATTTAATAACAATATTATCGGACAATTCCATTCTACCACCCTATTAGTATTATTTCAAGGATTAAAAAATATATTTC
>DNNJ01000252.1 GCA_003487955.1 Clostridiales bacterium
GACGGCGGCACCCCGGTTGATACCATAACACAAAGTTACGGAACAAAACTGACAGAGCCTGTTAATATATTCAAAGAAGGATACATCTTTGATGGCTGGTACAAAGAAGACAAGTTCATTAATAAATGGGAATTTGCAACCGATACGGTTACGGCTGATATGACCCTTTATGCCAAATGGACAGTGGCAGAACCGGTTGCCGGATTTGGCAATGCGCTAAATTTTTATAAAAGCAGGATCAATGTAGATTTTGACGATAATACAAAGATAGGCGGTAATTCAAATTTCACTATATCTATGTGGATTTTACCGAAAAATGAAGAATCTTCTCAAACATTATATCGCCAGTACAGCGAAAATGATGGTTCATTGGGGGTATGGTTTAGATATATAAAATCTAATGATAACGGAGGATATCTATATTTTGGATTTGATAAATTTGGTAACCATGGTGGTTGGCAATGGGCATGGGATTGGAATAATGGAATACCGCCATCTACTGTCACAAAGATTCCAATGAACCGATGGACTCATGTTACACTTACAAAGTCAGAAAAAAGTATAATAGTTTATGCAAATGGAACCAAGTATTATGAAATGACTTTAGACGACATGCATTATTACACGCCTGCACCTACAAATGCTAATATTAGTATTGGTGGCCCAACTGAACATGATTTCAATGGATTCATGGATGAAGTTCAATTTTGGAACACCGCATTAACACCTGCTGAAATTCAAGCTTGGATGTACAGAGAGATAGACGGCTCACACAATAAGTATAGCAATTTAATTTATTACTACAAATTGAACGAAGCAAGTGGAACTGCCGTTACAGATTCAAAAGGATCATATGATGGAACTGCAGTTAATATGACTGACAATAACCGGGTTGTATCAGATATACAGGGTTGGACTGTTAAAGCAGGTGAGATTCTTGAAGGTCGGTTAGTAGGGTCACATGAGGCAGGGTCAAGCACTGATGGTACCAATTGGAATCTTGCTTTTGAAATCCTTGAGCAAGGGGAAAAAGGTAGAGTAACAATTACCGAAGATAATAAATTTGAATATAGTACTCACGATATAAATCAAGAAGGTAATGATTCATTTTCGTATAGGATAAAAGACTCAAATGAGAAATATTCAAATACTCATAATGTAAACATTAATATTATAGGGGCAAATTCTATTTCAGGCAATGCAGGGGTCGCAGGAGCTACCATCAGTTATACTGACAAAACAGTAAAGACGGTTACAACAGATGCATATGGAAACTATAGCTTCAAGGTATCAAGCAATTGGTCCGGCATAGTGACTCCAAGCAAGGATGGCTATACATTCGACCCTGCTGATAAATCATATACAAATGTACAAGAAAACAAAACAGGGCAGAACTATACTGCAGCTGCGTTAATTCCTGTTGCAGGTGACTACAATATTGCCAATTTAGAGCAAACATATGGAAATGTAACGGACGTTTCCATTACACCGAAAACTGGCAAATCAGACGGAGCCATAACAATTTACTATGAGGGCAGTGGAGGAACCACTTATACTAAGTCAGAAACAGTTCCAACGGCAGCAGGAACTTACACAGTAACATTTGATGTGGCAGCGACCAGTGGCTGGCATGCAGTTACCGATTTATCAGCAGGAACGTTGACAATCACAAAGGCAACAGGAGAAGATTTAAATATCACGAGTTATAACAACATATATGATAGAGAAGCTCACGTTATAACAGTAACAAACATAACAGAAGGAGACACAGTAAAATACAGTACAGATGGCGGAGAAAATTGGAGTACAACAAATCCGGCATTCATTGATGCAGGAGAATACACTGTAAAAGTAAAGGTAGAAAATCCAAACTATGAAGATAGACTTGGAGAAGGAACAGTAACAATTACTAAAAAAGCAGCAGTCATAACAGTTGATAATAAAACTAAAGTATATGGAGAAACAGATCCGACATTTACAGGAACAATAGCAGGCTTAGTTGGAGAAAATGATTTAGGAACAGTAGCCTACAGCAGAACAAATGCTTCTGAAAATAATGCAGGAATTTACACAGGAGTCATAGATGCAGCATGTACAACAAATTCAAACTATACTGTAACAGTAAATAAGGGTGACTTTGAAATAACAAAAGCAACAGGTGCAGAACTACAAATAACAAACTATGAAGGTATATATAACGGTGAAGCCCACAGTATAATAATAACAAACATAATAGAAGGAGACACAGTAAAATACAGCACAGATGGCGGGGTGAATTGGAGTACAACGAATCCGGTATACACTAACCCGGGAGAATACACTATAAAAATTAAAGTTGAAAACTTAAACTATGAAGACAGATTTGGGGAAGGAATAGTAACAATTACTAGAAGAAGCAGTGGCAGAGGAGTTCCTAAACCACATCAGCCAATACTGGAAAGAGTTGTGGTAATTGTCAACGGACAAGAACATAATGCCGGAATAGAAACTAAAACAACTGAAAACGGTAAATTAACAGTAACAATAGTAGTAGATAACCATATTATTGAAAGTAAAATTGATGAAGCGGTAAAGAATAATCCAAGCGGAATAGAAAATGTAATTCAAGTATCGGTGACAGATACAGATTCCCAAACTGCCAAAGTAGAACTGACCGGAGATATAGTCAAAAAACTAGAGGAAAACACATTTGATATTATCGTCAAACAAAACCATGTAGAGTATATTATTCCGGCTGAAGAAATTGCTATCTATAATGTGGCTGAAGCTCTTAAAGTTGATGAAAAGGACCTTAAAGATATCAGGATTGAAGTGAAAATTACAAATATAGACGAAGATGTAATTGCTAAATACATTGAAGTGTTAAATGCAAATGGAGCGGAGTTGATTTATCCGCCGGTAGGATTCGAAATTGCAGCAAAAACAACAAAACCGGATGGTTCAACTAAAGAAACAGCAATCAACAAATTTAGCATCTATGTAGAAAGAGTAATAGAAATACCACAAGAAGTTGATCCAATTAGAATTACTACAGGTATAGTATTCAATCCGGATGGGACATACAGCCATGTACCTACAACAGTTTATGAAAAAGATGGTAAATTGTATGCTAAGATAAATTCCTTAACAAACTCTACTTATTCGATAATTTGGAATCTAATAACGGTGAAATCAGTGGAAGGTCATTGGTCAAAGAAGACTGTCAATGATATGGCATCTAAATTGATTATATATAATCCGGAGACATTTGAACCGGATATGGCTATAACACGTGAAGATTTTGCAGAATATATTGTTCGCGCATTAGGTTTGTATAGAAAGGGAGATGAACTCCATAATAAATTCACAGATATAAGCAATACCGGTGCAAGTACTTTAGCGATTTTGATTGCTAATGAATATGGAATAGTCAATGGATATCCGGATGGTACACTTAAACCGTCACAGCAGATTACAAGAGAAGAAGCCATGGCTATGCTCCAAAGGGCAATGCAAATTACAAATCTTACCGGAAGTAATGAGGACAGATATCTTAACTATACAGATTTTAATGAGGTCAGCAGTTGGGCAGAAAACTGTGTAAAGGAAGCACTATCAGCCCACGTTTTCAATGGAACAAGTGAAACAATTATATCGCCAAAATCCAATTTGACATATGCAGAAACTGCTCAATCCATTAAGAATTTATTAGTGCATTCAAACTTAATCAGTACAAAGTAGATATACTGAATTTCAGCCCTTGATATGTTCATGGCAACATATCGAGGGTATATTATGTACAATAATTACCAATTATTAGAATATGGAAATTTCATTTATAATTGTTGAAATAAACACAGTAATGTAATATAATCAGATGGTAGAAATAAGTGTTTTCTTGGCACCCACTTAAAAAATCAAGGTTTTTTAGTGACTCCATAGAATTCATGTTCGAAAGGAGTTTTTTTAATGAAAAGAAACAATCGGTTTTTAACACGCACTGCTCTTATAGCAGCGGCTTATGCTGCTTTGACCTATGCATTCGCATGGATGAGCTACGAGCAGATACAATTTAGAATATCAGAAGTATTGGTTTTGTTTGCATTTATTGAGCCAAAATACGGTCTTGGATTAGTATTGGGATGCATATTGGCAAACCTTGCAAGCCCTTTGGGGATAATTGATATTGCAGTAGGTTCACTTGCAACATTTTTGGCAATAGTCATCATAGTGCAGATAAGAAGGTTATTTGGCGTAAATAAAAAAGCGCTGATTATAGCAAGTTTGGGACCTGTAATTTCAAACGCTTTATTGGTAGGAGCAGAATTAACTTATTTATTTAACACCCCGTTTTTATTGAATGCATTTTACGTAGGAGCAGGCGAATTTGCAGTAGTTGTCCTCATAGGCACTGTGGTTGTAAATTCAATAATGAAAAACAATATTTTAGTAAAAAGATTATACTTTTAAGAATAATTGTCTCCAAAACTTTGAGATTGTAATTGTACACCTTTTGGAAGCCAAAAATTAAGGGCATTTTTTTCTGCTGATATATTAACTTCATTGTAAATAAATTTATCTCCATCCATGCAGACATTAGTTGGTTCATCAAATTTAATTTTAGCTTGTTTAATTTTATCATAAGTAACATATTTGCTTATTTTTGGATTTTCCAAGTGCTCACCCTTCTTATAACTTGCGATTAAGCTCAGTATTTTAAGTCTTGAAATGTTTTCTACAAAGCATAAATCAAGAATTCCGTCATTTAACATTGCTTTTGGAGCACACTTGTAACCGCTTCCGTAATATTGACCGTTAGCTACGACGCCTATTAAGAATGAGCCATTTATAACACCGTTTTCTGTTTCAACTATAATTTGCTTTCCTAATTTGTTAAACAAAGAATATAATATGGAAAGATAGTATCTTGTGGGACCTTGTATGAAAGGAATTTTCTTAAATTTATTCATGTTAAAGGCTACATCAGCATCAAGGCCTATGTTTAGCACTGTGGCAGCATACTCATTGTTAACCTTAATTAAATCTAATTCTATATTTTCGCCTTCTGTTTGCAAATTAATATCATTGAAATTAATGTTATTCTTAAAATTCTTAATAAAATCATTACCTGAGCCTACCGGTATTACGCCGATACTTACATGCTTATAGCTGCATGCGGCATTTATTACCTCATGCAGGGTTCCATCTCCTCCGCAGGCATATAAAACAGCTTGTACATTTTCTTTACATTTTAACTCTGTAAAGTTTCTTGTATCAGCTTCAGATTTAGTGATGTATACTTCATAATCAATTTTTCTGTCTTTCAATTCAAGGTGTATAGTTTTTTCTAAGGTTTCTTGCAATTTACCATTGCCTGCAACAGGGTTTATTATAAAAATATGCTTCATAGTTACTCCTTCTGACGCAGTCTCGCTGTACAATTTTGTTTGCTCCTTACGTCGCACAAAATTGGAGCTCGTTGCGAATGACCTACCAACCATTTATTAGAGGTATGGGGACACACCTCCCTATTTAGGGAAAGTCTCTGTTGGCAGGAGGAATGTCCCCAATTCAGGTCTCTGAAAAATGGGGTTAGGGCATCTTCACTTAGTGCCGAATAATCTGTCTCCTGCATCTCCTAAACCGGGTACGATGTAGCCTGTTTCATCGTATTTTTCATCAATGGCGGCAGTGTAGATTTCAACATCCGGATGAGCTTCCGTTACTTTTTTCAAACCTTCAGGAGCACATACCAAATGAATAGATTTGATTTTTTTGGCTCCTCTTTTCTTTAGCATATTCAATGCACCGTTCATTGAGCCTCCTGTTGACAGCATGGGCTCGGTAATAATTACTATTCTGTTTTCAATATCTGTTGGCAGCTTGCAGTAGTATTCAACCGGTTCAAGAGTTTCTTCATTTCTATACAAACCAATGTGGCCGATTTTGGCATTTGGTATTAAATCCAACATACCGTCCACCATACCGAGACCTGCCCTCAAAACAGGAACAATTGCAATGTCTTCCCCGGATAATGTTTTGCCTGTAGTTTTGCACATAGGTGTTTCTATATCAATATCTTTCAGGGGGAGGCTCCTTGTTACTTCGTATGCCATGAGCATGGAAATTTCTCTTACTAATTCTCTGAAATCTTTCGGGGGTGTATTTTTGTCTCTCAGCATTGTGAGTTTGTGCTGAATCAACGGATGGGATACTATAGTTACATTATTCATTTGTTACTCCTTTATTGTAATATGGTAATTAATAAGAATTGTATTGCAAGTAAACATGTAATATAATTATTATATACAAAAAGCTCTTTGTCAATTAAAATTTAATAAAAGGAGGGGGGACACACCTTCATGGTAAGTAATTCGTTGGGGTCAGTCCATGAAGGAATGTCCCCGTACTTAGGGGGGACACACCTTCAAAGTCGGGAGATTCTATGAGGGATAGCCTTTGAAGGAATGTCCCCGTAATTAGGAGGGGGAAGAAATTATGATTAAAGGTACGGGAATAGATATTACAGAAGTTAAAAGAATAAAAAAGAATATGGAAAATATGAAGTTCCTTGAAAAGCTCTATTCAAACAGGGAATTGGAATACTTAGAAACACGGAAATTTAATCCCCAAACTGCTGCAGGAATGTTTGCTGCAAAAGAAGCTGTTGCCAAATGTTTAGGTACGGGATTTTCCAATTTCGGTCCCTGCCACATTGAAATATTAAAGGATGAAA
>DNNJ01000268.1:0-2202 GCA_003487955.1 Clostridiales bacterium
CCGTATCCTTGGAATTGATTTAACTGCTTTCCTAGTTTCTTGGCTTTTTCAAATATTGATACTGTATAGCCTTCTTCTCTTATGTTTTCAGCCTTCGCAAGAACATCTATATATCTGTCCGCAGGTTCGTACAAAAGCACTGCCTTTTCCAAATCGGGAACCTTGAAGTTTTCTTCCATCAGCTGGTTTACCAATCTTTCAAATCCGATTGAAAATCCTATAGCGGGTATTTTTTCACCTATGAAATTTCCTACCATTTCGTCGTATCTTCCGCCGCCGGCAATGGAATAACCTAAATCCTTATATGCAATTTCAAATATTGAGCCTGTGTAATATCCCATGCCTCTTATTAATGTAAAATCAAATACCACATCATACTTTCCATTAGCATATGCATTGGACTCTTCAAGAACATTTTTTACATCTTGAACTACATTATTTTGAACGCCGTATTCATTTAAGCAGTCCGTTCCCTTTTCATTGATTTCTTTTAGTGCTCCCATCAGTTTTTCAACTGAAGTTTTGTTATAGTCTTTACCTTCCATTTCATTTTTAATGCCGCCAATGCCGATTTTATCCATCTTGTCAACAATGATACAAACTCCGTCAAATTCTTCTTCCGTGAATCCGCAGTTAAGTATTACCGCTTTTAATACCCGCCTGTCATTGAAACGCACCATAAAATCCGTAACATTAAGAGCATTGAGAGCTTTGGCTGTTGTTGCAATCAGTTCTAATTCCGCTGCTTGTGTACCGTCTCCTATAATATCTATATCGCATTGTTTGAAACTCCTGTATCTTCCTTTTTGAGCTCTTTCGGCTCTGAACACATTGCCCACCTGAAGCGCTTTGAATATAGGGAGTAAATCAGCACGGTTGTTGCAGTAAAAACGGCTTAAAGGAACGGTCAAATCGTACCTGAGACCTAAATCAGACAGCTCATCTTCTGTTAATCCTTCTTTTTGTAAGTCAAGCTTATCTCCTCTTTTTAATATTTTGTAAATAAGCATTAAGTTTTCTCCGCCTTCGCTGCCTGTTAAATTTTCTATATTTTCAACAACAGGTGTTTCAAAAAGCTCGAAACCGCTTTTCTTATATGTATTGACTATTACCCCTTCCACATAGTCTCTTATTTCCTTTTCATAAGGGGTTATATCTCTCATTCCCTTTGCAGGGTTCAAATTAGCTTTCATATGCTGCCTCCTACCTTTTGTTAATATTACCAGATAATTGTTTTAATATCAATGTTTTTTTCCAACCCCCGTCCCCCCGTCATCTTAGATAGGTTGATAGGAATTGTTTGTTTATTTCTTCCGGGACTAAGTTTCCACCGGTAGCCCAGGCCGTGTGTATTGCATTTTTCATTTTATTCTCAAGCTTGTGTTGTTTTATGTATCTTTTCCCTTCTTCTGTTGTCTCAAGTTTTACAAAACCTTCAAAAGCAGCGCATGCTGAGGGTTCAATATTTATATTTTCTGTTTCATGGAGGTATCGCATATAATCGTACAGCTTATAATCATCAATGGTAAATACTCCTCCTAAAATATAGTCCATCATTTTTCCAACCAATTTGGAAGGTCTTCCTACAGCTAAACCGTCTGCATGAGTTTTGCCGTCTATCCCCAAATCCTGGACGGAAATATCATTGTGAAGCCCGGTAGCCATTCCTATGAGCATGCTTGGTGCGTGGGTCGGCTCCACGAAAAAGCAGTGAACATTGTCTTTGTAGACGGATTTAAGTCCGTAGGTAATACCTCCCGGGGCTCCTCCCACTCCGCAGGGAAGGTAAACAAACAAGGGATGAGCTTCATCAATAACAATGTTCATGTTATTCAACTGCTCTTCAAGCCTTCTTGCTGCAACGCTGTAGCCTAAGAATAAATTCATTGAATTTTCATCATCAACAAAATAACTCATGGGGTCTTGGTCTGATAATTTTCGGCCTTCTTCCACTGCTTTAGAAAAGTCGCTGTCATATTCCACAACCTTAGCTCCCTTTGACCTTAACAGGTCCTTTTTCCACTGTTTAGCATCCGCTGACATGTGTACCGTAACATTAAACCCTAAGGCTGCTGATGTTATGCCTATGCTTAAGCCTAAGTTTCCGGTAGAGCCGACCTGTATTTTATACTTGCCGAAAAAGTCTCTGTATTTTTGCTCTGCCATGATTGAATAATCATCATCTTCTTTTAATATTCCATT
>DNNJ01000268.1:2470-10987 GCA_003487955.1 Clostridiales bacterium
GTGACTGTCCATTTTAAGCAGCAGTTTTCCGGAAAGTTCAAGGTTGTAGAGTTCCTGAAGCTTGTTTTTCATATTGTTTATTTCTATTATGGGAGATTCAATTATGCCATGTGATGGAAGTGTTTCAGGAAATACTTTTTCAATTAAAGGAGCGAATTTCTTAAGCCTCATTTCAGCATCGTCAATAGCTGCAATATCTATATTTATTGCAGGTGCAGCTTCCTCATAGGGAATCATCTTGGGATTCAGCCAGAATACTTCCTTTAATTCCGAGACGTTTTTAAGACTTGGGTATTTGGTTAAAATTTCTTCTTTCATAATTTCCTCCTTGGTTTAAGGTATGTGAACACACCTCTTTATGTGGTATGGGGACACACCTCTTCTCTTAGGGTTAATCTCTGTAGGCAGAGGAATGTCCCCGAATTTGTGTCTCTAATAGTTGTGGAATGTCCTTGAATTTGAGGGGATGGAAGACAAGTGAAACGTCCCCTTGTCTTCTCCCCGAATTTTTAGTTTAATTAATTATATCATAATAAATTAACTTGTTATATTAAAACTTGTTCTGTTGTAGTAATTATCTGAGCTGATTTTATTTCAGCTAAGTCTCCCTTGGAAGTGTTGAATACATTTTGTGTTATGATTGACTCCATAAATGCTCTTACTTCAGGTTCTGTCAAATCATCCTTTGGAGCATCAATCGTCATAGATGAAGTTGCTCCCTCTACCGTCAAGAAAGACATTACAAGTTTTTTATCCATTATATCACCCCTTTCTGTTTATGAGCTCACTGCTCGTTATATTTCATTCAGCAATTCGTATTCATCGTATCTTACAATGTTTGCAAGCTCGTATTCTTGAAGATCTGAAATAGCAATTCCAAGATTGTACAGGTCTTCATTCTGGGTAGCTGCTTTTACATTAGCAAATGTTTTGTTTTTAAAGACAGTCTTGTTGTTGATGTCAAGTCCTGCATTAAGAACTAATTTAACTTTAGAATTGGCTTGATTTGCAATTATCGGCATTATATCACCTCCCGTTTTGTTCTGTAACTATATAGCATTTATAAGCCGTATGTATTGCGTAAATTAACAAAACATGTTAATATATACATAATGGAGCAATTCAAGGAGCAGTTATGAACAAGTCATTGATAAGTGGAATAAAGTGCATAATCAATGATATTGAAGGATACGACTACATCAGCAAGGTTAAGTATGTGATTTTATTGGTATGCAAAGAATTGTATAATTTGAACAATAAACGCACTTTGGAAACTGCAGCAATTTTCAAGGAATATGCTAAGTTTGACTTAAAAGTAAGTAAAACCGGGGAAAGAATACCCCGATTAATGAAGAAAAATGCCGATAATATTGAAATTTCAAGCTTCTATCCTGCTTTCCTATATGAAGCACTGCTTACAAACAAGGAAAAGAAATCTCTCGGGCAGGTGTACACTCCCTTTGAAATAATAAATAATATGCTGCATGAAGTGTTTAAAGTTAAAAGTATTGATGAAAATAATAAAATTTTAGATCCTTCCTGCGGCGGAGGTTATTTTCTCATTGAAATATATAAATATATAAGTTATGCACATCCTGAGCTCGATAAAAGACATATTGTTGAAAATATGCTCTTTGGAATTGATATTGATGATTTTTCGATATTTTTAAGCAAAATGGGACTTATTTTTCACACCGGACTTGATGATATTAAATTTAATATTTACAATCAAGATTTTCTGATTGATGAGATAGATATGGGCAAATTTGATATAATAATCGGTAATCCCCCCTATGTAGGTCATAAAAATTCAACCGGCAATTACAAAAAGCTTCTGTATGAAAGATATTCGGATGTATATTATGACAAGGCTGATATTTCTTATTGCTTCTTTAAAAAAAGCAATGAATTATTGAAGCCGGAGGGTATCATTTCTTTTATTACTTCCCGTTATTTTATGGAAGCCTTATATGCAGATAAATTGAGAAATTTTTTAAAAGAAAATTATAATATCATCACGCTGATTGACTACAACGGCAACACGGCGTTTAAAACGGCTGTGATAAGTCCGGCGGTAATAATAATTTCAAATAAATGGAACAAAAACATATTTACATACGTCAAAAAAGGCAGGGATATTTTCGAATCATTTAAATATAGCCAGGACAAACTGAAGGATTCCGGATGGATTATATTGAAGGATGAGGATGAGAAGCTTTTTGAGAAAATTGACAGTATTTCCAACACATATATCAAGGATATCTTAAGCATTAAGCAAGGAATTATTACGGGCTGTGATAAAGCATTCATAGTTACTGAGGAAGTTATCGAAAAATATAAAATTGAGAGTTTTCTGCTCAAAAAATGGATTAAAAACAGCAACATATCAAAGTGCTCAATAAAATATAATGATTTATACTTAGTATATTCAGATATTATACGAAATGAGAATGATTGTCCCAATGCAATAAGTTATCTGTCCATATATAAGGATAAACTTATGAGCAGAAGAGAATGCAAAAAGGGATTTCGAAAATGGTATGAGCTGCAATGGGGCAGAAATGAATCTGACTATGAAAATCCTAAAATAATATTCCCGTATAAATCCAAACAAAATAATTTTTATTATGACCAAGAAGCATATTTTTGCAGTGCTGATATTTATATAATGAATGAGCTTTCAAAAGGCTTGTCTTTAAATTATTTGCTTTCCTATTTAAATTCGGAAATATTTGAGTTTTATCTTAAATGCCAGGTTAAGAAGGTAGGAAGAAATATTTATGAATATTATCCCTATAAATTAAATAATTTAAAAGTCTATTGGCCTCAGGAAAACATAGAAAATATTAGCATTGAATTATTTATGAAAAAGTTGTTTAATATTAATGAAAAGGAGGTAAATATAATAAAGAACTATTTATGAAGAAGGTGATGACGCAAATTGAGAAAATTTAAAAAACTATTATTATTAATTATTATTTTTATTGTGTTGTCGATTCAGCCTGCTGCGGCAAGAACAGTATTCTACGATACGTTCAATCACTGGGCGGAAAGTGATATTAATTTTGCTTCCCACACTATTAATGTTTTTAGGGGATATGGAGATTTTACTTTCAGGCCGGAAAATAATATAACAAGAGCAGAGTTTATAACTATATTATCAAGAACTGCCTACAAGCATAATCAAATGGTAGAAATCTATACCGCTGATTTGTCA
The DNA here is from genome assembly GCA_003487955.1 of Clostridiales bacterium. Classification (GTDB taxonomy): domain Bacteria; phylum Bacillota; class Clostridia; order Tissierellales; family Sedimentibacteraceae; genus Sedimentibacter. The sequence goes on from DNNJ01000268.1 coordinate 5,688, forward strand.
TACAGTGATATGTCCGATAAGCATTGGTCTTATACTTTTATTATTTCTATGAATGAGCATTTAAAAACAAATAATTTTACTTTACAGGACATCTTCCCGGGCAGTAATTTTTATCCTGACAGAGCTATTACCAGGGAAGAATCTGCTGCATTGATTGCTGCTTTCTGCAAGGATTCAATTTATGACAATCCTCTGACATTTACAGATGTACCTTTTAATAACAAGTATTATACTGAAATACAAAGGCTTGTCAATGCAGGAATAATTATAGGTTATGAAAATAATACATTCAGGGGAAACACCAACATAACCAGAGCAGAGGCAGCTTCTTTAATCAGAAGGGTTTATACGGATATTAAAACAAGCACTGACGGCAATTACCTCACTAAGCTTGAATTCATGCCTATCAAAGGCGAAGAGATGTATTCTTATTTTGGCAATTATAATTTAAGTACTACCAATTTTGATGACCGAAAATTTATTAAGGCAAAGGATACTTTGGAATATGTGGCATTCGGAGGTTATATCTTCCCGGAGGATACACACCTTTATGATTTGAATGCTGTTAAAACAATGGAATCACTACGTAAAAGCGGGTACTTCAATGTAGCAGGCACAAATTATTACATGATTGTGTTCGGAAGCCATCCGGATGAAGAGAAATCAAAATTTGCAAATGAAATTTTAACAAATATAATAGCAAGAAATGATTTTAAAGATGCGGAGTTAATGCAGATTTTTACATTGGTAAGCAAATATGACGTAAGTGAAGCTCTGTACATGGGTGCCCTTGAAAAATGGAACAGCTTAACAAGCAATGATAGTTCAAAGGCTAATATTTTATTTTTCAGATATGCCTATTATATTAAAAACGATAACAAAAATATGCTTAAGGTTCTGGTTTATGATGATTTGAAAAAATCCAACAACATACCTTCACTTTTGAATATAAGCTTTAATTCTACCAATACATCAACAGTTGACTTCAGAAATTACGATTTCGGATATTACAGCTTTTCGTTGTATAAGGATACAACCTTGTTCAGACACTTAAGAAATATATCTCTGCCCTTAAATAAAAACTTAAGAATTGTGGAACTGTCAAATTTGCTGATGATTGAAAAAAACTCGAAGCCGGAAGTAAGCATGGCTGATTATGAAAATCTGTTCACCAAGTATTCCGTAAACAAATTGTATGTTCTTAATTTCTTGGGTGAAGAGGAAAGGGCATTTGTTGAAGGAATGAATGATTATGATATTATCAAAACATTTGAAATGTACAAGAAAAATCCCACAGTATTTGACGAAACCTATACGGGGATTTTGAAGAAAGTAAAAGTATGACCCTAAGGACAAGACCAGCACATGCTGGTCTTAAATTTTCGCTATTTCTATTAACAGCTCCACAACCTTTTCCATTGATTGTATGGGTATGTACTCGTATTTGCCATGGAAGTTATGACCGCCGGTACATAGATTTGGACAAGGCAATCCCATGTAGGACAATCTTGCACCGTCGGTTCCGCCTCTTATGGGAACCACTTTCGGCTCAATGCCGATATTTTCCATGGCCTTTATTGCATTTTCGATAATATGCATGTGGGGGAGAATTTTTTCCTTCATATTGAAGTATGAATCTTCCAATTTTAATTCCACCGCTCCTTGACCGTATTTTTCATTTAAGTAGTCTGCATTTTTTTTGAATCTTTCCTTTTTTATATTGAATTTATCAATATTATGGTCTCGGATAATATATTCGAGAAGTGTTTTTTCAACATTTCCGGACATCTCGTTCAAGAGGCTGAATCCTTCATAGCCTTCAGTATTTTCGGGCGTTTCATATACAGGCAGCATTTTTTGAAATTCCATTGCTATAAGGATGGAGTTTTTCATTTTGTTTTTAGCCGTTCCCGGATGAATATTTACTCCGTTTATTGTTACTTTAGCGCATGCTGCATTGAAGTTTTCATACTCCAATTCCCCGATTTCTCCTCCGTCAACAGTATAAGCATAATCTGCTCCAAACTTTTCAATATTGAATAGCTCTGCTCCCTGCCCCACTTCCTCATCGGGAGTAAATCCTATTTTTATTGTTCCGTGCTTAATATGAGGAGCGTTGATAAAATATTCTGCCATTGACATGATTTCGGCAATTCCTGCTTTGTCATCAGCTCCAAGAAGGGTTGTGCCGTCTGTTACAATCAAGTCCTGCCCTGTGTATTTCATCAGATGCTCAAAAACTGTCGTTTCCATTACAATATGTTTTTCTTCATTTAACACTATGTCGCCGCCGTCATAATCATATATTATCCTTGGCTTTACATTGGTCCCGGACATATCGGGTGATGTGTCCATATGTGCAATAAATCCTATTACAGGTGCATCGGTATTGCCTTTAACCGTACCGTAAACGTATCCGTTTTCATCCATGTATGCATCTTTAATTCCTATTGATATCATTTCTTCAACAAGCAGCCTTCCTAAGTCCTTTTGTTTTTCGCTGCTTGGAATTTTTTCTGCCTCCGGTACGGATTGAGTGTCAATTTTTACATAATTTAAAAATCTTTCGTGTACTTTCATATTATCCCTCTGTACTTATTTTCCCTAGATAATAATTAGTATATCATTATGGGTTTTATATATCAATATTCTTTATGATAGCACTTTTAATTGTCATTGCTATAAATACACGTAGGTGTCATTCTGAACACATTCCTAAGGATATGCAAATATTCTTGAATTAGCAATTAAATTATTATATAATAAGGACAAGAATATATGGGAGGTTTATTATGGATTTTATAAAAGAAGGATATAAGGTAAAAAGTGCTACTGTTATAAAGAATCTTGAAAAAAGAAACATGGAGGGCTGCTATTGCGAAACTGTTGAAGAAGCAGTAGAAAAAGCCATGTCAATGATTAAGCAGGATGATACGGTTGGATGGGGTGGCTCAACAACTATTGATCAAATTGGAATCAAGAAGCTTTTAGAAGAAAAAAATATAGCTGTTTATGACAGGGATAAAGAAACTGACCCTGTTGAAAAAGTAAAAATGATGAAAAAAGCATTGACTTCTGATGTGTTCCTTACAAGTGCCAATGCTATTACAATGGACGGAGAGCTTTTAAATATTGATGGAAACGGAAACCGTGTTGCTGCATACTGCTATGGTCCTAACAGTGTTATAGTTGTGGCAGGAATGAACAAATTAATTAGAGATTTGGATGGTGCATTGAAAAAAGCAAGACTTGATGCAACTGTTCCAAACACATTCAGAACAAATTCACAAACTCCATGCCGCTTTACGGGAAAATGTTCAGAGTGCACCATGAGCGATACATTGTGCAGCCAGATACTTGTTACAAGATTCTGCAAACCCAAAAATAGAATAAAAGTAATATTGGTCGGTGAAAACTTAGGGTTCTAGAGGTATGGGGACACACCTCCTACTCAAGGGATAGTCTTTGATGGTTGGAGGAATGTCCCCAAATAGGGGGACACACACCTTTACATCACTTCCGGTTCTTCGTAGGTTTCTCCGAATGTATCAACGGTTACTTTGTTAAGCTTAACTTCTGAAACAGGTCTGTCCATGCGGCCTGTTTTTGCTTCTGCAATTTTATTTACCACATCCATACCTTCAATTACTTTTCCAAATGCAGCATATTGTCCGTCAAGATGAGGTGAGTTTTTGTGCATTATGAAAAATTGAGAGCCTGCAGAATCAGGAGACATTGACCTTGCCATTGATAGTACTCCTTCAGTATGCTTCAGCTCATTTTTAAATCCGTTTGAATTAAATTCACCTTTTATGGAATATCCGGGACCGCCCATTCCATTCCCGTTTGGGCATCCTCCCTGAATCATAAAGCCTTTAATAACTCTATGAAAAATCTTGCCGTCATAATAATTCTTATTGATTAATGAAATAAAGTTGTTTACAGTGTTTGGGGCTGTTTCCGGATATAATTCCGCTTTGACTATATCCCCGTTTTCAAACTCAAATTTTACTACTGGATTCATTTTGCCTCCTGAAATTTTATTCTTTAATATACTTTACATTATTAGGTTGAAAAATTCAATAGTAATAAATATTCACAATATTGTTATTCCAAAGTGTCGTTACTATTCACACTCAACGGGTTGTCATCCTGAACGATAGTGAAGGATCTCATAGGCTGGCACTCTTATTATTCTATGAGTAAACAGAACAAAGCGTTGCACTTGAATTAAACATATATACAGTTATATATTGTTTTTTTCAATCTGTGTAACAACTAATTGGGTTTAGAATATATTAAAGTAAAGTAACAGAAATTAAGGAGGTTATGATAGCATGAAATGCTCAAATAAAAACGATGTTTTGGGAACTGGCGGCATTGCTGATAGATGCTGCACCGGTCAATCAGGTTGTGACTGGGATGGTACATTAAGAAATGTAGTTTCAGAACCCATATACGTACAAAAGGTTTATGATGCAGTTTTATTTAACCTGCAAGGATTAAAAACAGCACCGGATACTTGTTTTGAACCGCCACTAGGATGTGGAACCAATATAATAAGAATAGCAGATATCAGATGCAGAAAATTCTTCAATCCGGATAATATTAAGGATGATTGCAATATAAAGATTACTCCTAATACTACATTGTCAGGAGGTCAATTTGTTAAAAAGGAAGATGGCTGTGACTTTAAAGTTATAGGACCTGATGGTACATTAAGTCAAAAATTAGTATTTGCAGATACATCATTCTGTGATGAAGATGAATTGGGTACCCCTATATTTGGAACCCAGAATATTGAAATATCAGGATGTGTTGAAATCGAAATTGATTTAGTTGTTTCTCCATGTGACTCTAACAGAGAAAGCATAATTACTTTATCAGCTATAGTTGAAATAGCTCCTGAATGCAAGCCATTGGTATTGACTAATTTCTTTGAAATTTGCATACCTTCGGTATTTGACACTGCATTCCTGCCACGATTCACTGAATTCTGCAACTTGGATTGCGTTGTAAGACTTGCAACTAACAGTATTCAAAGAGACTTTGAAATTGACCCGAGAACGGGGGTATTATCTGTAGATCTTATTATTTCACTTTGCATCTCCTGTGAAAAGAAAATAGTTGTTCCTGTACAGCTTTGCGTACTTTCTACCGGATTTGCCGAATTAGCGCCTGAACAAGCAGCTATATGCCCAACATTCCCAAGGTTGTTCCCGCGTCAAATCGATGAGAATTCCATAGGCGGTGCAGGCGGCGGTTGCAGGCCAAGGGCACAATCGGTTGATGATTAATAA
>DNNJ01000296.1:0-1082 GCA_003487955.1 Clostridiales bacterium
AAATTCATTTTTTCCGGTACGCCGTATCTTTCAGACCGAGTGAATATTATTTTGCCTTCATCTTCAAGTTCATTTAAAGCAACTAAAAGTGCTTTTTTCATTTTCCCTTCAATTTCAAATACCTGAAGAAGCTCTTTGAATGTTAAAGGCTTATATGCTTCGTCTTTCATAAATGCTAATATTTTATCTTTAAAGTTCATGTATATTCTCCTAATGAGCAAGTTATTTATTCTTCCCGCCGCCGCCCATTTTATTCAATAAATCAATGTCGTAGGAAACAATATTGACTTTTTTCTGACTATGCTGTATTTCTGCAAGCTCAATAATTTTTGATATTAATTGTTTAAATGAAACCCCCTTTCCTTCCCACAGATAAAAAGATATGGAGCCTGGAATTGTGTTAATCTCATTTACAAATATATTGTTGCCACTTAGCAGAAAATCTATTCTTGCATTTCCGCATCCATCTACTGCATTAAAAGCTTGTTTTGCATAATCTTTTATTTGAGCTTCTATTTCTTCATCAATTTCAGCAGGTATGCGGTTTTTTGATTCGCTTGAATCTTTCTTTTTATTCACATATTTATCTTCATAAGTCAAAAACTCTTTCCATCCGACCGGCTCTTCACAAAGAGAAGTTTCAAGCTCATTTTCGTATCCAATTACTGCACAGTTAATTTCCCGTACATTTTCAATACATTTTTCTATAATTATTTTTCTGTCATAAGACATTGCAACATCCATGGCAAACATTAAATCATTTTGATTTTTTGCCTTGTTTATACCAACGCTTGAGCCTAAATTGGCAGGTTTTACAATCAGAGGATATCCTATTTCTTCTGCTTGTTTTATTATTTTATCTTTGTTTTCTGCAAAACCGCTCCTGTAAAACCACATGTAATCTACAACAGGCAGGCTATAGCTTTGGAATACCTTCTTCATTACTATCTTATCCATTCCCACTGCAGAGCATAATACCGAACCAAATGCATATGGAACTCCGTTCATTTGTAAAAGACCCTGCAGTGCGCCGTCTTCAACATTTGTGCCGTGAACAGCAGGAAATACTATGTCAATTTCAT
>DNNJ01000296.1:1363-6824 GCA_003487955.1 Clostridiales bacterium
TATAAGTTTTTCATTTTTAAATCCCGGCAAAACCTCATATGCATCTTCTAACTTCTTAGTCTTAAAATTGTTTATATCATGGAGACTGTCACCAACCAGCCATTTACCGTCCTTTTGTATATAGATTATCTTAGGTTCATAAATGCTTTTGTCTATGTTTTCAAAAACCTGCAAGCCTGTTATTATTGAAACTTCGTGTTCAACGGATTTTCCGCCGATGATAATACCTATTTTTTTCATGACTACCTCCATAAATTTATTTTTCGTCGTATGTGTCGGGCAAATCATTTTCAAAGAGAACCACATCATTAACTTTTGTCAATGTTTTTAATACTTCTGCAGCTTCATTCAATGAATTAACCACATACAAATTATCTTCATTGAAATCATGTTTTTCCATTCCTTGGTATATGGGCAGGGTTCGTTTTTCTCCGACTAATATTGCAACATCACAAACACTTGCAATAATCTCACCTAATTTATAGTTTTCTTCTTCTTCTATACTGCCTAATTCAATCATTCCGGGTGTCACTATTATTTTCCTTCTGTCTGTAAAAGAGTTCAGTACATCTAAGGCAGCCTGTGCTCCTTCAGGGTTGGAATTAAAAGCATCATCTATTACCAATACACCTGTTCCATGGTCTATAAGCTGAAGCCTGTGCTCTACAGGTTCCAACATTGAAATACCGGTTTTAATTTCATTTAAAGACAGACCTAAAGCCGAAGCAATTGCTGCCCCGCCTAAAATATTCAGTATATTGTGCCTGCCTAAAAGCTTAGTCCTGCATTCTATTGTTCCCAAGCTGTTAATGCATAATGCAAAAGATGAGCCGAGGCTGTCAACATGCATGTCGGTTGCAAATATATCTGTTTCTTCTATATTGTCAATTCCGTACAGCAGTTTATGCTTAAAAGTTTTATCAGCAAGTTTTTTTACATATTCATTGTCGTAATTGAAAATAGCTGTTCCGTCATCGGGCAAATTTTCAATAAGCTCATACTTGGTTCTCATTATATTGTCAATTGACTTAAATGATTCTAAATGGCATGGTCCGATGGATGTTATAATGCCGAGCTTGGGATTTGTAAGCTTTGCTACTTCATCTATGTCGCCTGATTTAGTGGCACCAAGTTCAGCTATAAAAACATCATACTCATCGGTTAACTCATTATTTATTATTTTGCTGATTCCCATGGGTGTATTATAGCTTTCCGGTGTTTTTAAAACTTTATATTTTTCTTTTAATATTGTTTCAGTAATAAATTTAGTGCTTGTTTTTCCGTAACTTCCTGTTATACCCACTGAATTAATGTTCATGTTTTTTATTTTTTCAGAAGCTTGAATATAATACTTTTTATTTATTCTTTCCTCCATAGGTTTTGCTATATAATTTGCTCCATACATGTAGAAGGATGAAAAGTAATAAATAATAGTGATTATTCCAGCCCATACAGGAAGATAAGAAAAAATATCTTTTGTAATCCACTTAACAATCAATAAAGTTAATATAAGGTCAAATAAAACCAAAAAAAATGCTATGCCATACAGTCTTTTGGCTCTTGGTGTAAAAACTAAAGGTTTTTTTGATTCTTCCTTTGACCTTACATTTTTAATTAAAAAGAATAATGATATAACGGCATATATCAACGGAAATACTGGTGTTTTCTCTACAGGAGAAATAATTGTTAAAATTGCTGAGAAAATTATTAATATTGCAGCATAGGTTTTATCATTTTTTGTATGGACTTTGTCTTTATTATTCCCTATCCAATCTATGTATTTATCACTGTTATAGCCTTCTAATTGAATTATATGCAAGCTTTGTTTTATTTTAAGTTCACATAAATAAATCCAGAAAAATATATATAGACTTGTAATAATCAGCATATTTTCACTCTCCAAAATCATCTTTTAAAAATACTTTTATAACTGCCCTGAACTGGTCGTAATTATCAATATATGAATAATGACCTGCTCCTTTCAATAAAACAAGACCGCTGTCGGGAATTTCCCTCTCCATCAGCTCACCCATATAAACGGGTGTTTCTTCATCATTTTCTCCCCAAATCAGCAATGTAGGTGCTTTAACAAGTGCCAAAAGTCTTAATAGATTATCATTGATAACTTTGACCATTGTTTGACGCATAACTCCTTCTGAATCTCTGTAATCCTGAGAGCCGAATTTTTTATAAAATTTATCCAATTTTTCTTTTTTATTTTTTGCAGGAAAAATTAAATATATTTTCTTAAGCAATTTAAACCAATAAACTTTTATGTAATATTTAGCTTTTCTCTTGGGAATTATTCCTGCACTGTCAATAAGTATTAATTTCCTGACAACATTATATTTACTTGCCAATATAATTGAAATCCTGCCGCCGTGAGAATGACCAAATAAAATCAGCTCTTTTAAATTTATTTTTTCAATGAATTTATTTATACATTCAGAATAATTATAGGAATTCCACGGCTCATTTGGAATGTCACTATTGCCGAAGCCAGGCAAATCTAATGTTACAACCCTAAATTTATCTTTTAATATATTAAAAATCGGCATCATAGTTTGTATGCTGCCGCCCCAGCCGTGGAGCAGCAAAACATGATTCCCTTCTCCCTCATCTATGTAGTTGATATTTAATCCGTCAATATCGATATACATATACATCTCCTCATCCTGTCATCCTGAGCATTGGCGAAACTGCGTGATCTCATTTTTAAATTCTGAGATTTCGCAGTCTCATTTACAATTACTATAAATGTAGTACTTATACTATTATATGTCAATTAATTGAAATGATTATACCATCAATACAATCGCTCTGCAAGAAAAAAGACCTCTCTGAAGAGAGGTCGTAATTTCCTAAGTTTTTCATTATAATATTCCGTTGCCTAATAATGGACCGAATATTAATGAAACGACAGTTATGAGCTTAATTAATATATTAATTGAAGGTCCTGATGTATCTTTAAACGGGTCTCCTACTGTATCTCCTACTACTGCCGCTTGGTGAGCAGGACTTCCTTTACCGCCGTGTTCTCCGCCTTCAATATATTTCTTTGCATTGTCCCATGCACCGCCTGCATTTGACATGAATATTGCCATAAGAACACCGGTAACCAATGCACCTGCCTGTAATCCGCCAAGAGCTTCCTTTCCTAATAAGAATCCCACTATTAAAGGAACAACAACTGCTAAAAGTCCGGGTACAACCATTTCTTTCAATGCGGCTTGAGTTGAAATATCAACACATCTTTTATAATCGGGCTTTGTTTTTCCTTCCATAATTCCGGGCATTTCTTTAAATTGTCTTCTTACTTCCTCAATCATAGAGAATGCAGCCTTACCTACAGCACTCATTGTAATTGCAGTGAACAAAAATGGTAACATTCCGCCTACGAATAAACCGGCTATTACTTTTGGCTCTGTTAAACTTATAGATGTAATTCCCACTGCCTGAGTGTATGATGCGAACAAAGCAAGGGCAGTTAAAGCTGCCGAGCCAATTGCAAATCCTTTACCTATTGCTGCTGTTGTGTTGCCTACCGAGTCTAATTTATCTGTTATTTCTCTTACATCATGAGGCAGTTCGCACATTTCGGCAATACCTCCGGCATTGTCTGATATTGGACCATAAGCATCAACTGCAATTGTCATACCTGTAGTGGACAGCATCCCTACTGCTGCTAATGCTATACCATACAAACCTTTGACGGGGTCAATACCATCAGGTGAATAACCTGAAATTGCATATGAGCCGATAATGCCTATTGCCAAAACTACCATCGGATATGCCGTAGATCTCATACCTACAGACAAACCGCTTATAATTGTAGTTGCTGCTCCTGTTTCAGATTGACTGGCTATTTCTTTAACATATTTATATTCATCTGAAGTATATATTTCAGTTATTTTAGCAATAATTAATCCTACAAATACACCGAATACAATTGCACCGAAAGATTGGTAGCTGCCAAAAATTGAGTTGCTTAAGAAAAATGATACAGCCATTACAATCAATGACGAAGCATATGTACCCATGTTTAAAGCTTTTTGAGGATTTGAACCTTCTTTTCCTCTGACAAACAATGTTCCTAATATGGAAGCAATAATGCCTACTGCTGATACCAACAATGCAAATGAAACTCCATCTCCTCCTTGGTATGCAAAAACACCTAATGTTATTGCAGAAACTATTGCTCCAACATATGATTCAAACAAGTCTGCACCCATTCCCGCTACGTCGCCGACATTATCACCAACATTGTCTGCTATAACTGCGGGGTTTCTCGGGTCATCTTCAGGAATTCCTGCTTCCACCTTGCCAACCAAGTCTGCTCCTACGTCGGCAGCTTTTGTATAAATACCTCCGCCAACACGGGCAAATAGGGCTATCGATGAAGCCCCAAGGCTGAATCCTGTAACTATATTTGCATCTCCAAAAATCAACCAGAATAAACCGGTTCCCAAAACTCCAAGGCCAACAACTGTCATTCCCATTACTGAACCCCCTGAGAATGCAATCTCCAATGCGTGATTCATCCCTGATGTCATTGCGGCGTTTGTAGTTCTTACATTTGCTTTTGTTGCAACTGTCATGCCGAAATATCCTGCAAGCGCAGAGCATGCAGCACCTGCTGCAAATGCCGCAGCAGTCGGCCAATTGATTGCAAATCCTAAAACAAAGAACATAATTATTGCAAAAATACTAACTGATTTATATTCTCTTGCAAGGAATGCCATTGCACCTTCATGGATATATGAAGAAATTTCCTGCATTCTTTCTGTTCCCGGATCGGCCTTGCTTACAACTGATGCTTTGTAGAAGGCAAATAGTAGAGCTAAAACTCCCACTGCAGGAGCTATAAATAATGTATCCATTTTGTTTCTTTCCTCCATAGTATTTACAATTTCGCAGATGATACTATCATCTGTTTCTTAGTTATTAAAATTAATTCTTGCACAATCTCAATGCCTAAGGAATACTTACTCATTATTTCCAAATAATTACTGAATATTATTGAATTGCAACTAAAATTAATGATGCAATAACAAATATTATTGCTGACACAGTTGTAGCTTTTTCTAATTTACCTTCATAACTTCTTCCTTTGCTCTTTCCCCAAATAGATTCAGCTCCCCCTGCAATATCTCCGGACATTCCCGCTGACTTTCCTGATTGAAGCAAAATACTTGCAATTAAAATTAAACTTGCAATTATCAAAAGAACCCTTACAACTACTTCCACTTAAACACCTCCTGTTCCATTGTTTGCATAACGGTAGAATTATAACACCAAAGGTTTATAAAATCAACCATATTTTTAAAAGATGCCCTAACCCCATTTCTCAGAGCCTGATTTGGGGACATTCCTCCTACCAGCAGAGGCTATCCCATAAAAGGGAGGTGTGTCCCCATACCTCTAACAAATGGCTGGTAGGTCATTCGCAACGAGTTCCCAA
>DNNJ01000296.1:6987-17941 GCA_003487955.1 Clostridiales bacterium
GGTCATTCGCAACGAGTTCCCAAAATATACGACCGGAGGAAGTAAATATTTTGGTGAACGAGACTGCGAGATGCCCTAACTTGCCGAGATGCCCTAACCCCAATAATCTTACTTCAAATTGTAAAAAACCTCAACTCCCTTATATTGAGCAGTGTCTCCAAGCATATCCTCTAATCTTAAAAGCTGATTATATTTAGCAACACGGTCCATTCTTGAAGGAGCCCCAGTTTTTATCTGCCCTGCATTAACAGCAATTACCAAATCTGCAATGGTTGAGTCATCTGTTTCTCCTGAACGATGTGAAACAACTGCTGTATAACCTGCTCTTTCTGCCATTTCTATAGCATCTAATGTTTCTGTTATTGTTCCAATTTGATTTAATTTTATTAATATAGAATTCGCAACCTTTAATTCAATACCCTTTTTTAGTCTTACCGTATTAGTAACGAATAAATCATCACCTATAAGCTGAACTTTGTCTCCTAATTTTTCAGTAAGCATTTTCCAGCCTTCCCAATCTTCTTCATCCATACCGTCTTCGATGGATATTATGGGATACTTGTTCACTAAGTCTGCATAATAATCAACCATTTCACCTTGAGTAAACTGTCTTCCTTCACCTTCCAAAGTGTATTTTTTTGTTTCAGTATCGAACAATTCGCTAGCAGCTACGTCAAGAGCTAACATAACATCTTTTCCCGGAACATAGCCTGCTTTTTTAATTGCTTCGACTATGGTTACCAATGCTTCCTCATTAGATGATAAATTCGGTGCAAATCCCCCTTCATCCCCAACAGCTGTATTTAAGCCTCTGTCTTTTAAAACGCTTTTCAAATTGTGGAATATTTCAGCCCCCATTCTTAATGCTTCTTTAAAACTTTCAGCTCCTAGAGGCATAATCATGAATTCCTGAATATCTACATTATTGTCAGCGTGCTGTCCGCCGTTTAAAATATTCATCATGGGCACAGGCAGAATTTTACCGTTTACTCCCCCAAGATATTGATAAAGTGGTAAGCCCAATGTATCTGCTGCAGCTTTGGCGCATGCCATGGATACTCCTAAGGTTGCATTGGCTCCCAGCTTACCTTTGTTAGGAGTGCCGTCAAGCTCAATTAAAAGTTTGTCAATTTCAACTTGAGCTAATGAATCCCTTCCTATTAATTCAGGAGCAATAATATTGTTAACATTGTCAACGGCAGTTAATACTCCCTTGCCTTGATATCTATTTTTGTCACCGTCTCTAAGTTCTACTGCTTCAAATGCTCCTGTTGAAGCCCCGGAGGGAACGCCTGCTCTGCCGTATCCGCCGCTTTCTGTCCATACTTCAACTTCAATTGTTGGATTTGCTCTTGAATCCAATATTTCTCTTGCATAAACATCTGTTATTATAGACATAATATTCTCCTTTATTTGTTTTGAACTATTAAACTTTTTCCTGTCATTTCTATAGGTTTTTCGAGTCCCATAAGCTCAAGCATTGTAGGGGCTACATCAGCAAGAATTCCTTCTTTTAAATTAAATTTTTTGTTGTCAACAACTATAAACGGCACTCTGTTGTTAGTGTGAGCTGTTATTTTATCAAGGGTTTCTCTGTCAAACATTTCTTCGCAGTTGCCGTGGTCTGAAGTAATTATTGCCGTTCCTCCAGCTCTTATTATATAATTTACAATTTCACCAAAACATTTGTCTACAGCTTCTACTGCTTTTATAGCTGCCTCTACATCTCCAGTATGTCCCACCATGTCAGGATTTGCAAAATTAATAATCATAACCTGATAAATATCCTTTTCTAATTGCTCCATAACTGTGTTTTTTAGCTCAAAGGCACTCATTTCAGGCTTTAAGTCATAAGTGGGCACATCAGGTGAAGGTATTAAAATTCTCACCTCATTTTCAAAAGGCTCTTCGATTTCACCGTTTAAAAAGTATGTAACATGAGCGTATTTTTCTGTTTCAGCAGCTCTTAACTGCTTAATTCCTTGACTGCTCAAATACTCACCTAAAGTATTCTGTACATAATTCGGTTTATATGCAATTTCTACATTTTCAATAGTTTTATCATACATGGTCATGCATACATACTTAACATTTACTTTCTTTCTGTCAAAACATGAAAATTCATCATCAACGAATGCTCTTGTTATTTCTCTTGCCCTGTCAGGTCTGAAATTAAAGAAAATAACCGCATCGCTATCTTTGACGGTTCCAAGCTCACCGTTGTCTTTTTCAATCAAGATGGGTTTAATAAACTCGTCTGTCACTCCCTTTAAGTAAGAGCCCTTTATTGCTTCTACAGGATCTTTGTATATTTCACCCTCTCCATTTATTAAAGCATTGTATGCCAATTCAACTCTGTCCCACTGTCTGTTTCGGTCCATGCAATAGTATCTTCCCATAATTGAAGCAATGCGGCCTATACCAATTTGTTTTGTCTTTTTAATTAATTGTTTTATATAATTTGGGCTGCTGGTAGGACTTACATCCCGGCCGTCTGTAATACAATGGAGCTGAACATCAGTTAAATCATTTTTCTTTGTAAGTTCAATCAAACTGTACAAATGAGTATTGTGACTGTGTACTCCCCCATCAGATAAAAGCCCTATTAAATGCAGAGTTGAATTATTCTCTTTAACAAAATTTATGGCACTAAGCAAAGCTTCGTTTTTTTCAAACTCACCATTTTCAATAGACATAGTTATCCGGGTAAAATCCTGATACACAATTCTGCCTGCTCCAATATTTAAATGCCCTACCTCTGAATTTCCCATTTGTCCTTTGGGCAGACCTACATCATAACCACTGGTAGATAAAGTTGTATTTGGATACCTTCTCAATAATACGTCATAATTGGGAGTTTTCGCTCTTTTTATGGCATTTCCCTCATAATCAGGTCCTACGCCCCATCCATCAAGAATAATCAATGCAGTTACTTTGTTCATCTTTTAACCTTTCTACTTATCAAAATTAATAATCTTTATAAATTCATCAGCTTTTAAGCTGGCGCCTCCCACCAATGCACCGTCTATATCGGACTGAAGCATTATTTCTCGAGCGTTGGAAGCTTTTACGCTGCCTCCATATTGTATTACTATATTTTCTGCAACATCTTCAGTAAAAATATCTGATAAAACATTTCTTATAAATGATGACATTTCATTAGCCTGAGCACTTGTAGCTGTCCTGCCGGTTCCTATAGCCCATATAGGCTCATATGCAACAACAATCTTTAATCCTTCCTTTATGCCTATGCCGGCTAAATCATTTATTAATTGAGCTCTTACCGTTTCCTTTTCAACACCTGCTTCTCTTTGTTCCAAAGATTCTCCAACGCAAAGAATTGGTTTAAGGCCATGTTTTAAGGCAGCTATTACTTTTTTGTTAATTGTAATGTCAGTTTCACCAAAATGTTGTCTTCTTTCTGAATGTCCGATTATTACATATTCAACACCTATGGTTTTTAGCATAATTGGTGAAACTTCTCCTGTAAAAGCACCGCTGTCTTCAAAGTGCATATTCTGTGCTCCTACTTTTATTGAAGAATTTTTAAGTTCATTAATTACCGGATATAATGATGTAAAGGGCGGACAAATCAGTACATCAACATCCTTATTCAGTTTTGAAGTGCTTAAGCTTCTTGCCAAATTAAGACTTTCTTCCGTATCATTGTTCATTTTCCAGTTGCCTGCAATTAATTTTTTTCTCTTATTATCTACTGCCTCAATTCCAGGCAGTACTTTGCCTTCCAAGAATTCAAGCGATGCTCCGCCACCGGTGGAAATATGGGTAAAGTTTTCTGATAGTTCTATCTTTTCAACAGCAGCTGCACTGTCGCCTCCGCCAATTATTGATATGGCATCCTTGTTATCTGCAATTGCTTTTGCTACCTTGTTGGTTCCATTAGAAAAGTTGTCCATTTCAAAAACACCTAATGGACCGTTCCAAATTATTGTTTTTGAATTATTTATTACATCTATAAACATTTCCACAGTCTTTTCTCCGATATCAAGTCCCATGTATTCATCAGGAATCTTATCGGCATCCGTGGTTAAGAATTCGGTATCATTTTTAAATTCTTTTGCCACAACTGTATCAACCGGCAATATTATTTTATCTGTAGCTTTTTCAATTATATCCTTGGCTAGCTCAACTTTATCTTCTTCCAAAAGCGAGCTTCCCGTATTATATCCCTTTGCCTTAAGGAAAGTATACATCATACCTCCCCCGATTAAAACATTATCTGCAATATTAAGTAAATTTTCAATTACTGCTATTTTGTCAGAAACCTTTGCTCCGCCTAAGATAGCCGTAAGAGGCCTTTTTGGTTCTCTTAAAGCCCTTCCCATTACCTCAACTTCTTTTTCCACCAAAGCTCCAAGTGCTGAAGGAAGATATTCACATATCCCGACATTTGAGGAATGTGCCCTATGAGCAGTGCCAAATGCATCATTTACAAACAAGTCACCAAGTGATGACAGCTCTTTTGCAAATGTACCTGAATTCTTAGTTTCTTCTTTTCTAAACCTCGTATTTTGCAGAAGCATTATATCTCCGGGGTTAAGCTTTGCTGCATTTGTTTTTACTCTTTCATCAACTACAATATCACAGTCTTCAAAACAAACGCCCCTGCCTAAAAGAGAACTTAATCTTTGAGCTACAGGCTGCAAGGAGTATTTCCTGTCTGCTTCTCCATCAGGTCTTCCTAAATGGGACAACAGAATTACTGCTGCACCATTATCCAATAGATATTTTATAGTAGGAAGTGAGGCTCTAATTCTTGTATCATCAGTTATGTTCCCTTCTTTATCAAAGGGAACATTAAAATCACATCTCACTAATACTTTTTTGTCTTTAAGTCTTAAGTCTTTTAAAGTTTTTTTATTCAAGATAACCTCCATTAACAATTATATGTCATTAAGGGTATTTAATATACTGCTGTATAACCTAAGGGTAAATGTAATTCTAAACGCAGTGAAGAATCTCATCTCATTTCGCCCCAATATTTAGCTACTCTCACCAATTGTGCGGTAAACGACATTTCATTGTCATACCAGGCAATTAATTTAACCATTTGTTTGCCGTCAACTTCGATTAATTGAGTGGATAGTGCATCAAAAACACATGCATAATGACATCCTATAACATCGCTTGATACGATTGGGTCTTCTGTATATGCCAAAGTTTCATTAGCTGCATTTTTAACAGCTAAATTTACTTCTTCAACAGTAACATTCCTTCCAAGTTCAACGGTTAAATCGACAGCAGAGCCCGTAAGTGTGGGAACACGAAGAGCTATTCCGTCAAGCCTGCCTTTTAATTCAGGCATAACAACCCCTACTGTCTTGGCTGCTCCGGTCGATGCAGGTACAATATTTGCTGCTGCCGCACGTCCTCTCCTTGCCATTATACCCTTTTTATGTGAGTTATCATGAATGTTCTGATCATTTGTATAGGCATGGACAGTGGTCATAAGTCCTTTAACTATTCCAAATTCACCATTTAATACTTTTGCTAAGGGAGCTAAACAGTTTGTTGTACATGATGCCGCAGATACAACAGTTTCAGTTCCATCGAGAATATTGTGGTTTACATTGTAAACAATGGTCTTTAAATCGCCTTTGCCCGGTGCTGAAAGCAACACTTTTTTTGCTCCTGCTTTAATATGAGCTTCCGCCTTTTCCTTGTCGTTGAACTTTCCTGTGCAGTCAATTACCAAGTCAATGTCCAATTCCTTCCAGTTGCAGTTTTCAGGCTCTTTAACTCTTGATGTTATTATTTCTTTACCATCAACATACATTAAGTTATCTTTGTAGGAAATTTTATCAGTCATGAAATTACCGTGTGCAGTATCATACTTTAACAAATATGTCAATGTTTCTGCATCTGAATTAGTGTTGATTGCCACAACCCGAAAATCTTTATCCTGAGCCATCAGCCTCAATGCCAATCTTCCAATTCTTCCAAATCCGTTAATTGCTACTCTTACCATATATATCCTCCTGTAATTGAAAAACATTTATTATAATTCTATCCTCATTTCATGAATCCGTTGCAATAAGGATAATATGTAACAAATAGATTATATCATACTTAATAAATATTGTGTAGCAGTATTTAAATAAAAAAATATGCATATCTGTCTGCATATTTTTTATTAATATCTTCTTCTCATGGGTGATGATGGTATTCTCATTTCATCTCTGTACTTTGCTACAGTCCTTCTTGAGATATTTATACCCTCATCGATTAATTTTTCGGTTATCTTTTGGTCGCTTAATGGTTTTTGTGAACTTTCTTCATCTATTAATTTCCTTATAAAAGATTTAACACTTGTAGATGATACTCCGCTGCCATCTGTTTCACTTAAGCTGCTTGCGAAAAAATATTTTAGTTCATACAAACCTTTGGGTGTTTGCACATATTTTCCGTTGGTAGCCCTGCTTATTGTTGATTCATGCATACCTATATCGTCTGCCACATCCTTTAAAACTAAAGGCTTTAATGCCATCTTTCCTTCATCGAAAAACTTCCTTTGAAATTTTATAATTGATTCAATTACTTTATATAAAGTCATCCTTCTTTGCTCAATACTTTTAATCAGCCACATTGATGAATTAAGTTTATCAGCTAAAAACTTGCTTGCTTCCTTATCGTCTAATTCATTTATCATGTTTTTATAGTAGCTGTTAATAGTAAGTGTGGGCAGGTAGCTGTCATTAATTATAATTATATACTCATCATTGAGCTTTTCTATTGTTGCATCGGGAACAATGTACCTTATATTATCACTGTCTACTATGAAACCTCTTGATGGTTTAGGCTCCAACATTTTAATTATGTCGCAGATGTTTTGTACCCTGTTAACAGATATATGAAGCTCTTTAGCTATTTTTTGAATTTTATTTGTTGCAATATCTTCAAGATGTTTTTCTGCAATAATATATGCATTTTTATCCTGAATTCCTTTTTCCTTAAGCTGTATCATCAGACATTCACTTAGGTCTCTGGCACCGACTCCAACGGGATCAAAAGTTTGTATAAGCCTTAAAACCCTTTCAATATCAACAATATCCTCATTTATTAATAAACTGATATCCTGAATGGAACATCCCAAATAGCCTTTATTATCTAATGATTCAATAATGAATTCGCCGATACGCTTATCTTTGTTTGTTTTAACAGTGATACCTAATTGAATCATCAGGTGATCTTTCAGTGAAAGTTTTTTGGAAGTATAGCTTTCAAATGATTGTTTATTTTCATTATCTGCATTTCTTTCATATGATTTATAACTGAAATCATCATACTTTTCAGCTAATTCTCTCCAGTCAAATTCTTCATTTTCTTTATTTTCATTTACATGTTCATCACTTGAAGGGCTATCGCTTTTATTATCGACAGACTCCAAAAAAGGATTTACCTCTAATTGTTTATTGATGTAATCTGTCAATTCGACATTATTAAATTGCAAGATTTGAATAGCTTGCCTTAATTCCGGTGTCATTATAAGCTTTTGGGTTTGAGAAAGATTTAATTCAAATCCCATTTTCATGGTATCACTCCTCACAAGTCTATTATACCAAAATAACATAAATTTTCAACTTATTTATAAATGGTAATAAAATTTAGCTCAAATAAAAAAATTCTTCATCAATATAATGAAGAATTTTTGTTCAACAAGTCAACGCAGTCTCGTTCACCAATGTATATATTTAGGGACATTCCTCTTACTTCAAAGACTCACCCTAAAGTAGAGGTGTGTCCCCATACCTTAACTGTCGCATACATTACTCGTTGCGAATGACCTACCAGCCATTTCCCATTTGGGAACATTCCTCATGCCCTCAAAGACTTACTCCATAGTAGAGGTGTGTCCCCATACCTATGTCGTCGAAGAAATTGGGTAGGTCATAAAGGGCATCTTTAGCAGTCTAGTTGTTCTTTTGATATAAAATCATTGTCTGCAAGTATCTTTAAAGCATCATTTGTTTTAGCTTCACTTACTAAAACAATCGGTCCTGTACATCCCATTCCGCTTTCAGCATAAACACCGTTTTTCCACAACAATTTAACTGCATCCTCTAAGTCCATAATTTCAATTCCTGATATTTGGGAAGTTACAACTTCTTTTGGAGGAGCAACAATTTCTGCTTCTTCCACCGTAGATTTCTTAGATGCTTTAATTTCTGATAAAATTGCATCCAAACCTGCTTTTTTAGCATTGTTAAATTCTTCTTTTGTAATTTTCAGGCAGTTACCCTTGATTAGCTCTCCTGCAAACTTTATGGCTCCTTCTATCAACGGAGCACCTGAAGCCCTTGAAATAATAAGTATCAGTTTGTTGAAGTTTTCTCCGATACCGGGACCATATCCGTAACCCAAGGACTCATAACTTCCCCCCGTAGTATAGGAAGAAAATATTTTAATCATAAGATTGCCTGTAAGAGAATCCATAACCATAACATCACATGAGCCGGTAAGTAAGTCATTGCCTCTCATAACAGCTCCCCCGTCTGATCTTTTAGATTCAGCAAAGTTTATTTCATAGCCGTTATTTTTAAGCTTGTTTAATGCAATTTCCGTTTGCCGGGCACCATCTACGTTTAAAATTCCAACTGAGGGGTTTTTTATTCCGCAAGCTTTAGCAGTAATTATTCCATAGACAGCATTCTTAACCATTCCTTCAACCTTATCTGTCGAAGAAGTTCCGGTTGTCGTTGCAATAAACATTTCTTCTCCTTTACCGGGAGTTATAATTCTTCCCACGGTGGATACTCCTATAGGAAATGGATAATGCATTGTAATGGCCGCATCAACACTGCCTGTATCCAACAATTCTTCCATTTTTTTATGTGCATCGTCTTCTGAATCTACAACTAAAGTATTAACACTTTTATTAGCTTTTGTGCCGATAACTGTAGGTTCGATACCAAACTTTAATGCAGCGGCAGCAGCTTTGAAAACTTCATCCTCTCCATGCTCGCTTCCTGATGCAGTAACTGCAACCTTTGGTTTTTTACCGTATTCTCCGCTTATTAATGTATCAGCCAATTGGTTAAAAACATTACCTATTGTTTTTTTTACTTGTTTTTCAGACATATCTTCACTCCTGTTCGTTTAACAGATTTGAAGCGAAATCCTTTAATGCGTTAGCAATTAAATTCTTTATCTGTTCCTCTGAAATTGCGGACGTTTCTTTCTGACCTCCTTTATTTGCTTCAATAATAAAGGATACTCCGTCAAATAAATTAGTCATTCTTCCAAGGAATAAGCTTCCTTTACCAACTATCATGGCATTTTTAATTTTGCCGGAAAGTATATCTTCCCTGCAAAAACCAAGGTATGGTACACCTGAAGGTATGTGTCCTTGTGTAGGAGCCCAGCCTGTCATTCCATGTTTAACCGTAAAATCAGCCAATTCATTTCTGTCTATATCCCCGCGCTTTACTGCCAATGCACCAATCATTTTATAATTTGCCAAAGGAACATCTCCTGCTCCGGCGGGTTTTGTTACTTCAGGATTCTGCATTTCTACGGAATACTTATCAATGTCTGTTATTTTCATTCCTGCTTTATCTAATGACGATACTAATGATGTTATTACTGCTTGCGGAGATGAACCCGTTCCCACGGTGTGTCTTCCCACAAGGTCAAGATTAATTTCAGGATTTACTCCGTCATTTTCACCTATCAATACAGCAAATCCACCAATGGTATCTTCTAAAATCGGTAATCCTTTTTTAATGTGGTCCTTGCCGTTCATACCTAATTTTGCAGTACTTCCGCCTGCTGATACAACAACTTTTTTAAAAACCCCGGCTTTGACAAGTGCTGCAGCTTCAATTAAAGCATGTGTTGGAGCTGCACAAAAACCTCTTGTATCAGAGCCGGTAGCATTAACGAATCCTGCAACCTCAGCACAGGACTTTGCAAAGTTCCCTCCGCCTCTTTGGTTCATATCGCCGCATGCCTCTTCGCTGCATTCGATTATGTATTCAATTTCTTCTTTGTTTATGTTATTTTTACTTACAAGATTTAATAGACCAAGAACATTGGAAGCTTTGGATACAATATTTTCAAACATTACATGTCCGCTTAAATTAAGGTCAATATCATGCGCTCTTTTAACACATCCTACCAACTCTCCGTTGTTATATATCGGCTCAGCATGCTCTGTATTTACATATCTTTTAATTGTATCAAACTCTTCTCCTTCCTTTATTCTTCCTATTAACCCTTCATCAAAAAGTGGATGATTCATAAGTTTTGCTTTAGTATCGGAAGCGAATTGTTTTTCAAGTTTAACTAAATCAAATACATCACAAATTTGCATAAGAACTATAAATTCATCCTGAGGCATAATTTCTCCGAATTTACCTTCTCTTCCGGCGCCTTCCATTGGTTTGTCAAACCAAGGCATTTCATATTTGTTTAATTCATCAGGTGTAATATTTCCTATATATGTTTGATTAGGCAAATACTTTACAACTTGGTCAAATGTTCTTAAATGGTTTTTTATTTCTTTTAAATACTCAGAATTAGGATTTACCGTTCTTTCGGTTGTCTGTGTGGTACCGTTATTAATAACCATATCCGGTGCAAAAACCATAATATAACTACATCCCAAAATTACACTGTTCATGGAAACCTCCTTTAATTGGAATTCAAGTACAGGGACATTCCTTTAATGCTTACCCTAAAGACTATCTGGACATTAAAGGTGTGTCCCTCTTCCTTATTTTTCTTAATTCATCTTACTGAATAATAGTTTTGTATTCAAAATTTGCTTCGCAATATCTACGAAGCAAATTCTATAATTGGGGACATTCCTCTAACCTCGAAGACTTTCCCTCAAGTAGAGGTGTGTCCCCATTCCTCTAATGCTATCCCACAGAGACTAACCCTACATTAGAAGTGTGTCGCCCCTATTCGGGGACATTCCTTCTGACTCACC
>DNNJ01000413.1 GCA_003487955.1 Clostridiales bacterium
CTCATCTATAATATAAAGAGGACGATACTTGGTTTCATTAAAAATTCTTCCCACATATTCTCCGATGATTCCCAAGCTCACTAACTGAACGCCTCCCAAGAATAAAATTGTAACCATCATTGAAGGATATCCTTGAACCGGGTCTTTCCAAATTAAACTTTTAATAAGAACAATAAACATATATATTATACTGAAGATTGATACTAAAATACCTAATATGGTGGATATTCTTAAAGGTGATGTGGTAAATGAAGTAACTCCCTCCAATGCCAAATTGAAAAGCTTCAGATAATTCCACTTGGTTTTGCCTGCAGCCCTTGGTTTTCTGTCAAATAAAATTTCCTTTTTGTTAAACCCTATCCAGCTGAACATTCCCTTGGTATATCTTTGTTTTTCCCGAAGCTTTTTTAAAGATTCAATTGCTCTTCTATCCAAAAGTCTAAAATCCCCTGTATCTTCTTGAATAGGTATCTTGGTCATCTTCTGCAGCACTTTGTAAAATGCAGCTGAAGTGAATTTTTTAAACCATGATTCTCCTTCCCGGCTCCTTCTTTTTGCATATACATCATCATAGCCTTCTTCCCAATGAAAAATCATTTCCTTGATAAGCTCGGGAGGGTCCTGTAAATCAGCATCTAAAATCACTGCGGCATCACCTGTCACATAATCAAAACCTGCCGCCATAGCTGTTTCCTTGCCGAAATTTCGTGAAAAGCTTATGTAATTCACCCTTGAATCTATTTGCTGCAAATTTCTGAGAATATTTAAAGTGTTATCGCTGCTGCCGTCATTTACAAAAAATATTTCAAATTCATAGCCTGAAATTGTTTCTACCGCCTTATTTAATTCATTATATAACAAGGGTATTGTTTCCTCTTCATTGTATGCCGGTATCAACAAGCTTACTTTTTTCATATCTCTCTCCCTACATCTCTAAGAGTAATCGGACTTGAATAAGTTCCGTCGCCGCTTACTGCAATCACATTTTCGTCAATGTAGACTGCAGGAATCACACCTGCCTTAACATTTGCATCCTTATGATAAATAAATCCGTCCTTATCCACTATTCTCACCATGCTTATACTGCTGTAATACGGCGTTCTAAGCCAATATCTTTCATCCTTTTTTAAATTTATATCATTCTCATATACAAAGTTCTGAAGCTGATATGCATCAAGAAGAAAAACACCTTCTGTGGAATAATCATAATAAGCATCAGTATTATAATTTTGGCTTGCATAAGAAGTAATTGAATTCCAGTAAAAAGGTTTATTGCCTCCCGTACTTTGTTGAATATTATTATAGCTTAAAATATTTTTAAGTATTGCATCGTTTAAAAGAGTTTTTTCATCTTCATTAAAATTATTCTTAAATTCAAACAGCCATTTTCTCACGTCAGATTCAATCCAGTCGTTTGAGCCGTAAATATTCTCGGCATTTGTTTCATCCTTCTTATCAAACTCCATATATTCAACCGCATTATCACACCATAAAAGATAGCCGTTTTCATCATTATTCAAAACAACCCACTTCAACGGTTCATTGTTATATCTGCCTAAATAAATATATTGTCCTGTTTTTAATGAACCTGCCTCTTTTGTTTTTTCGTTTGCAGGCTGAATAAGTATTATTATACTCAACACAACAACAGCTGGTAAAGCAATCAATAAAACCGTTTTTAAACTATAATTGTTTATAAGCCAATATATCCCCACAAGTATCATTAAATCAAAGCAGAGGTTGAATAAAAGCATATGCTTTTGCAAATCAGCTTCACCATTTCCTATTACAGGAAGTACAAATTGACTCATAGTTGTTAAAAACAGCAATAAAGCCGCAAAAGCAGCAGCCGTTCCTTCATTATAATATTGTTGTATATTGTTAATAATCTCATATATATTTATTATAAAAAACAACACTGAAAAAGTAACTATAATATAAAAAGCGCTGCCTAAAGTATTTTTCCTGATATTGCTCCACAAAGAAAACCTTTCGGTAAATGACAGCCGTTCCGGTTCATCCTCTTTTGAATAGTTCCCTAAATATGAAGGTCTTATTATTACAGAGCTGTCAGCAGACAGCTTAAGCTTTTCCATGAACCTTGACGGATTTAACAGATAAAACTTCAGTATGTCCACAAAGGATGCATTATCATATACTTCCTTTTGAAACTCATTGCTGTAAATATCAAACTCCCCATGGTTCAAAAAACCGTGGGTGTTTGTAAGAGGCAGATATTTTAAAGGAATTGAAAGCTTTTCCAAATCCTTTTCCGGCTCCTTAGAATCTTTTGTAATTCCGTAGAAAATACTTTGATAATTGTTAACCTGGCTCATCCACTTGGGTGCATTCATGTAATATAAAATAGAAAAACAAACAAGCAGAAGAGAGCCTATTAAAATTAACGCTCTGTTTAGCCTGTCTTTTTTTACAATAAATAGTGTAAGTGAAAATAAACCTATTAATATTCCAATAGGAGTATTAGCAACCTTAGCACCGGTTAATGCTAAGGCAAATATATAAAACAAAATTCCGTAATAAAAACTCTCTCCATTTTCTTCTGAGTTTATAAATGCTGTAAGGGAGCCCAATGCCATCATTAAAGAAGCAATGATTACAGCTTCTCCGAAAAAAGAATTAAAATATAACAAATAGCCCATATCGCACAAAATTACAATTGATATTAATAAAAATAAAAAATGTATGTATTTATTTTTAAACCTAAGATTTATAAGAAATAAATAAAGTCCGTAAGAATAAATTGCGGCATATAAAATACCCAAAATTTTTATATTGAATATTTCCGGCGACTTGCCAAAAATGATTTTTAATAAATAATTTATTATCATTGAAATTTTAATGAATATAAACTGGGTTGAAAAATATTCATTGTCATTTTCAACCTTGGGGCTAATAATATTTGACAGGGAGCCTTTTATATCTTCACCTGACATATCATTGACAGTATAAAAATTGTATGCATAAAAATATCTGTTGCTTATTTCAGGCTGAAATCCCAAGGGCTGTATTACTCTGTAATAATCACTGTTGTCAGCAATTCCAACAAAAGGCTCTTTTAGCAACAAAACTAAAATGAAGGCAAATATTATTAGAAAGATTCCCCGCCTTTTTATATTTTCCATTTTTACTCCAATCTCAATGCTACCATAGTAATATTATGGCACAGAAAAACGTTTCTGTAAACAAATATTGAGCATAAAAAAAGGGGTTTTGTGTCCCCCTTCCTTTAGTTATCTATAAACTCTTTCCACATATCCGCTTGTTGTCGCTCTTAGCAAGCTTGAATAACTGAGTTTGAAGTTAACAATGTCACCTACGTTATATTCCCTGTCTGACTTTGATATATCAAGTATCAAGTGGTCTGA
>DNNJ01000294.1:0-212 GCA_003487955.1 Clostridiales bacterium
GGCGCCAATTAACTTACCTAATTCTACCGCACTTTCTCCTACTTTGACTGAAAGCGGAGAGCCGTCAATAGGTATTAGAATTTTTTTCATAAAGTCCCTCCTTCGCATTAAAAGAAATATCAACTAATGTACTTATACCTAAGATTTATTAATTATAAACAAATATATTCATAAAACAATAATCAGATTCTTGAGAGTAATGATTTACTGTG
>DNNJ01000294.1:470-4290 GCA_003487955.1 Clostridiales bacterium
CCCCTTAACGATAGGAGAAAAATGGATATACTTAATTCATTAAATGACAAACAAAAAGAAGCAGCTTCTCATGACAAAGGACCGATATTGGTTATTGCAGGTGCAGGTACCGGCAAAACAAGAGTCCTGACTCACCGCACGGCATATTTGATTGAGTCCGGGAAAGCAATGCCTTGGGAAGTTCTTGCCATAACATTTACCAATAAAGCAGCTGATGAAATGAAGGAAAGAATAGGTCGTCTTATTGATTATTCCATAGATAGAATGTGGATTGGAACTTTTCATTCTGTTTGTGTACGCATATTAAGAAGTTATATTGACAGAATAGGTTATGATAAAAACTTTATCATTTACGATGCAGATGACCAAAAAATAGTAATAAGAGACTGCATAAAGGAATTGGGATTAGATCCCAAGCTATATAACTATAACGGTATTAAAGCACTTATAAGCTATGAAAAAAACAGGCGTAATACTCCCGATGACTATATAAAAGAAAATTACAATAATTTTGCAAACAGAAATAAAGGGGAAGTATATGCTCTTTACGAAAAAAAGCTTAAAACTGCCAATGCATTGGATTTCGATGACTTAATCGTAAAAACACTTGAACTTCTTGAAAAAAATGAAGATGTTTTGAAGCACTATCAAGAGAGGTTTAAGTATATACTTGTGGATGAATACCAGGATACCAACAATGTTCAGTACAATCTCATAAGAATATTGGGTAAGAAGAAGAACGGTGACAACAATGTATTTGTGGTGGGAGATGAGGATCAGTCCATTTACGGCTGGAGGGGTGCTGATATAACTAATATCCTTAATTTTGAAAATGACTTTGATGGTGCCGAAATAGTAAAGCTTGAAAAGAATTATCGCTCTACGGATGTTATTTTAAATGCTGCAAACGGAGTTATTAAAAACAATTGTCAAAGGAAGGGTAAAAATTTATACACGGAATTTAAAGAGGGCAGTTTAATACGTATACTTGAAACAAACGATGAAAGAGATGAGGCTTTTACAACAGCTGCCTTAATTTACAAGGAGCACAGAGAAAAAAACATCGATTATTCAGAAATAGCCATTTTATACAGAACAAATGCACAGTCAAGAGCTTTGGAAGAAGGTTTAATAAGAGAAGGAATACCCTATAAAATAGTAGGGGGAGTAAAATTTTACGACAGAAAAGAAATAAAGGATACTATGGCTTATTTAAGGCTTATATTGAATCAAAAAGATGACGTAAGCTTTAACAGGATTATTAATGTTCCAAGAAGAAAATTAGGACAAAAAACAACTGACACCATTTCAAATTATGCCGGCTCAAAAGGAATTTCTAAATTTGAAGCATGCTTTGACTTTGACCAAATGGAGCTTATGCCATCAGCAGCAAAAAGTATTGAGAGTTTTGTATCCATTATAGAAATGCTGATGATTAAAAAGGATGTAATGCCTTTAAGCGAATTCATAATAAATGTAATCGAAGACACAGGACTTAAAGATATGCTGCTTCAAGACGAAACGGTTGAAGGAAGAAGCCGTGTCGAGAATATAGATGAATTTTTGTCGGCAGCAAAAGATTTTGAAGAAAGATATGAGGAAAATACATTAGAGGATTTTTTAGCTCATATTTCATTGTTGGCTGATATAGATAAGACTGATTCCATAAAAGACGTTGTAACCCTGATGACTATACACAGTGCCAAAGGTCTTGAATTTGACACAGTTTTTATAACAGGTCTTGAAGATGGTATGTTTCCGAGTATTCATGATGATGAAGACAATGTTGAAGAAGAGAGAAGACTTTTCTATGTTGCAATAACAAGGGCGAAAAGAATGCTTTATATTACACATGCAAGAGATAGAATTCGCTTTGGAAGTCACGAAATGAGGATGAAATCAAGATTTTTAGAAGAAATTCCGGAGGAATGCATAGAAGAGTCTGATCCTGCTTTGTTTGGCAATAAAAAAATTCAGCAATTGGAATCAAAAATCGGAACAAGAAAAAATAACTTTTTTCTGGACAGAACGGAAATTTTAGATAAAGAAAAACATAGGCTGAAATCAGATGATTTTTTATTAGGAGACAGGATTATGCATACGTCTTGGGGAAAGGGAACAGTAGTTCAAATAAAAGACAACGGAGATGACAAAATAATCGTAATAGCTTTTGAAAATAAAGGAATAAAGAATCTTTCACTCAAACATGCTCCAATCAAAAAAATATAAATGGAAGGTAAAGTATGGAAAAACTGCTGCTGATGAAAGAAAAAATCAAACTTTTAAATGAGGCAAACAAAGCATATTATCAAGAAGACAGAGAAATAATGTCAAATTATGAATATGATAAGCTTTATGATGAGCTGAAACAAATGGAAGAAGAAACAGGAATCATATTGTCCAACAGCCCCACCATTCGTGTAGGATATGAGCTATTGTCAAATCTGCCCAAGGAAAGACATGAGAAGGTTATGCTTTCATTGGATAAAACAAAGGAAGTATCTGTTTTAAAGGATTGGCTTGGAGAAAAAGAAGGAGTTCTCTCCTGGAAGCTTGACGGACTTACAATTGTAATGACCTATGAAGGAGGAAAGCTTGTAAAAGCTGTAACCAGAGGCAATGGAGAAATTGGCGAAGTAATTACGAACAATGCCAAGGTTTTTGCGAATATTCCTATCAGCATAGCATACAAGGGAATCCTGGTAATAAGGGGTGAAGCAGTTATAAGCTATTCTGATTTCAATAAAATAAATGACAAAATACCGGAAGCGGAAGGTAAATACAAGAATCCCCGGAATCTTTGCAGCGGCTCTGTAAGGCAGCTTAACAATAAAATTACCGCAGAAAGAAATGTAAGATTTTATGCATTTTCCGTTGTAAAGGCAGATGTTGATTTTAATAACTCAAAAGCTGAGCAGTTAATTTGGCTTAATAGACAGGGATTCAGCGTTGTTGAGTTCAAAAAAGTAGTATCTGATTCAATAGAAGAAACAGTAAAATGGTTTGAAGAAGGAATAGCAGAAAATGATATACCTTCTGATGGACTTGTTTTAACATATGATGATATAAAATATGGAAGCTCGTTGGGCAGCACAGCAAAGTTTCCGCGAGATTCCATAGCCTTTAAATGGAGGGATGAAATTAAGGAAACTACTCTTTTAGAAATTGAATGGAGTGCCTCAAGGACAGGATTAATAAATCCTATTGCAATATTTGAGCCTGTGGAGCTTGAAGGAACAACAGTAAGCCGTGCCAGCGTTCATAATTTAAGCATTATGGAAAATTTGGAGCTTGGAATCGGCGATACAATTAATGTATATAAGGCAAATATGATAATTCCACAAGTTTCAGACAACTTAACCAGAAGCAATAATATTGAGATTCCTAAACATTGCCCTGTTTGCAGCAGTGAAACCATAATTAAAAATGATAATGACATTAAAACATTGTACTGCATTAATGATGAATGTTTAGCAAAGCAAATAAAATCATTCACTCATTTTGTAAGCAGAGATGCATTAAATATTGAAGGACTTTCAGAAGCTACCATAGAAAAATTAATTGCAAAAGGATTAGTTAAGGAATTAGCTGATATTTTTCATATTGAAAAATTCAAAGATATTATCACCAATATGGAAGGATTTGGCGAGAAATCTTTCAACAACCTGGTCAATTCAGTGAATAAGGCACGAAAAACCACCGCAGCAAGACTTTTGTACAGCTTTGGAATTACAAATATAGGTTTGTCAAATGCTAAATTAATAAGCAGGAAATTCGGCGATGACTGGGAGAAAATTCAAAGGGCAAAATATGAAGAGCT
>DNNJ01000284.1 GCA_003487955.1 Clostridiales bacterium
AAAAAAGGAGCGAAGAAAGTATTGCAGGCAGCAGCATTAACATACGTGGCAGCAATGGCAAGCGGATTAGCACAGCTTATGAGATTGATTCTTATAAGAAATAGGAGAAGATAATTGAAGAATAAATTAAATAATTGTCTTTTGACTCCTTCTACATATTATGATATGAAGAAGGAGTTTTATTTATCAGAGATTATTCAGCCGGTTTATAATACTGTTAAATTCTTTGCATATGGATGTATTTTTGCAGCCTGATGCATCAAATTCACATGTTTTTCTTTTTTTACGCCCAATATTTATATTTACCAAAAGACAAGCTAAACGACATGTTATACAAATATTAGCTCTTATTAATTCCGGATAGTTACAACATTCTTTATTTAATATTTTATTTAAATTTTTCGATACTTCTTTAACAAGTCTTGATAATTCAAATTCTCCTGCCAGTGCAGATGATTGAAGTTCCTTTATATGGTCCATTATGGAGTCTATTTCATTTAAGCTGAAACCAACTGTTTTTAGTAAGGTTATTGTTTCATCAAGCTTATATTCAAGAATTCGCTTTTTATCGCATACTACATCAACTGTATCAGTTATCAGCTCATTCAACACTGAAATTTCTTCACTATTTATACACATCTTTAATGCACAACGGGATTTTACACTTTCGCCATGTATCAATAAGGCTAATCCTTTTTCCTCAGTAAATATAGAGTTAATAAGTTTTTTTATTGTGCATAACAATTTCTTTTTAACTTTTATGAAGATATCAAATTCCGAGCATTTAATAAATTTAATAAGACTGATGACAGTTCGCATCTTTCTAAGTAGTATCATGTTTTTTTCAATTATCAATCTCATCATGGTTATAACCAAATCATTAACTGATTTTATATCATCAAAAGTACAATATTTTATTTCAGCAATGCCCTTTCCTGTTTGATCAATTAAATGACCTATAGATATTTCTTCTGCGCCGATACTTTCTAAAACAGAATTTAAATTGTCAAGAAGCTCAAATTGTTGGTTATAATCCAAACATTCAATTCCTTCTCTTTGTATGAAATTTAGTGTTTCTCTCAGTTTATTCTCTAAAGTGTTGTTTTTTATCACTATAGTTTTCAACGTTCGAATTACATTGTTAATAACATCAGCAAAATCACAGACGGTAATACACGGATTAATTACTTTACATAACAAGTCAGCTTGTGCTTGAAGCAAAGATGAAATGGCACACTCCTCTTGTGCAACTGATTCAACTATAGAAACAGCATTACTTGGTATTCCTTCAATGGTATTATTCATATAATTATAATTATTTAACATAGTCATACTCACATTCCTTTATATTTTGTTACAATTTATAAAATAAGCCTGTATTATATTTTATACAGGCTGTCTTAATTTGTTACATAATGTTTATAATTATATAAAAGGCTCATGAACATGAGCCTTTAGTGATGTTTATAGTGCTAAAATGAAATTAATAACTTCTAAATTCTTTTGCTGCAATACCATGTTCTTCAAAGTGATTGATTCCAGCAATGTTGTAGCACTATCGTTTACAGCAACTAAGTTTCCAATGTTGCCAGGTGTAATTCCGGAGACAGCGTTGATTTTTAATGCTTCAGTTCCGATAAGTGCTGCAAGTGCAAATTCCTCATTGGCAATTGATTGTTGAAGATTTGATAAAGCAACAGCGAATACTGCCAACTGTGCAGGGGTAAAGCCTAATGCAAGCAATGCAAGTATATCTTCAAGTTTAGCTTCTAAAATCATATTTTTCTGAACTACTATATCTATTACAGATGTGATGGTAGTATTGAATGCCAATAAGACTGGTATACCAGCCGGGGTAGTAGTTAATGCTACTGCTCTGCCTAATTTAACTGCTTCACCTTCTATTAAAACAGCAAGTCCATTTTCTTCAACAATAATTGAATTAATTAGACTATTAATAGCGGTTATGGTTGCTGCTACCTGTGCTGCTGTTGGTTCCGGGAAAGCAGCTGAATTATTTACGATAAAGCTTACAAGCCTTCTTAATTTACTTAAAAGCACAAGATTTTTTTCTGTTATTACTCTCAAAAGGGAAATAACAATTTGGTCAACAGCTTGTAGTTGTGCTAAGGTAAGACTTGGTGACAACAACCTAACGGCATTGCCTAATGCACGAATCAGATTTCCTAATGCATTTTCTTCGTTTGCTATTCTATTAAGAATTGCTATTAAATTATCTACAAAAGCAGGAGTAATTGTAAAGTTTTCGCTGTCAATATAGTTCAAGGTTTCTGTTAACTTTGCTTCTAAAACAGTATTTTTCAGCAATACGGTTTTTATTGTACGCGTAATACTTTCAGTTAAATCTGAAAAATTAGCAAAAGTTAAAGCAGCACCGGTTAATAGAGATAGTTTATCAGCTTCTTCTTGTATTAAAGCTGCAAGTGCATTTTCTTCTGCTGCTATTGAACCTACTACATTAAATGCAGCAGCTGCATTTAAGCCTGGAGTTTGTTGAATACCAACGTTATTTTGTACATTATTGTCTTTATAACTTTCACTATTTATATTAAATATATTTGCCATGATTTCTCACGTTCCTTTTATAATATTTTACAGGTAAATGTTAAAGCCTGTACATCAACATAATATTCTTATATT
The DNA here is from genome assembly GCA_003487955.1 of Clostridiales bacterium. GTDB lineage: Bacteria > Bacillota > Clostridia > Tissierellales > Sedimentibacteraceae > Sedimentibacter. Next base: position 2,662 of record DNNJ01000284.1, read on the forward strand.
CCTTATGTGTTCTATATTATTTATACAAAAAACTTTTTAAACTCCCTGTCTTTAATATGTAACAGGGAATTTTGTTTTTTTGTGTAATTTTTTAGTCACTGCAATGGATTTTTTTCATAATATGTTGTATAAATCTTTTGAATATATAAATGAAGGAGCATTGATAATTA
>DNNJ01000115.1:0-3005 GCA_003487955.1 Clostridiales bacterium
AGCATAATAACCGAAAGACAGGGAACAGTTGAAAAGGTTAATGAGTGGGGTCATAGAAGACTTGCTTATGAAATCGACAAAAAAAGAGAAGGTTATTATGTTTTTATTGAATTTACTGCAGGAGCAGATGCTGTTGATGAAATAGACAGGATTTGTAAAATAAGCGACAATTATATAAGACATATGATTACGGTAGAAGAAGAAAAATAAATAAAGAAGAGGTAGTATTATGAATAATGTTGTATTAATAGGAAGACTGACAAAAGATCCGGACCTAAAATTCGTACCAAACACAGGGTTGGCTGTTGCAAACTTTACATTGGCAGTAGATAAAGGTTTATATGGAGAAAAAAAACAAGAAGCAATAAATCAGGGAAAACCGACAGCAGATTTCATATTCATAACTGTATTTGGAAAAACTGCAGAGCTATGTGCTAATTATCTTTCAAAAGGAAGACAGTGCGCAATTCAAGGCAGAATTCAGACAGGTAGTTATACTACACAAACAGGAGAAAAAAGATTCACTACAGACGTCATAGCAGACAGGGTAGAATTTATCGGTGCAAAGGAGCAATCTTCATCACCACAGGGAAATGCAGTACAGCCGGATAGCAGCTTTTTCAATGATTTCCCCGATGAAGACAATGATATATTCGAGCCTGTAGATGACGAAGATATTCCATTTTAACAATAAACATTAGCGGAAGGAGGAGTACAATGAGTTCCAGACAAGGCGGAAAAGATATGGGCGACAAAAATGAAAAATACAGCCAAAGAAGAAGACCCCGTAAAAAGGTATGCCAATTTTGTCAAGAAAAGACAACACACATAGATTATAAGGACCTTGGAAGGTTAAAAAAATATACAACTGAAAGAGGCAAAATTTTACCAAGAAGAATTACAGGCGCTTGCGCTAAGCATCAAAGAATGGTAACAAGAGCAATAAAAAGAGCAAGGTCAATTGCATTACTGCCATATGTGGCAGAATAACAAAAAATAAATTAGGATTTATGCACAAGCATAAATCCTTTATTTAACACATCCGCCGCCGCATCCATCGCATCCTGATGACGGAGTTACAACAGGCTTCATTCCGACGCCCCTGCCGTTATTCTCCTCACTGGATACGATTATGAATCCGCCGTACTCTTCAACTATTGATTTTTCAGAAATGAAAGTAATCTCATTAACTACTTCAACCTCATCATTTTCATTTGCTTCATCAACAAATACACCAAAGATCGGTCCGCTGCATCCCACACGGTCAAGAGCTATCCTTACGTTGTAGGAGCCGACATTTGCATTATCCAACAACTCCTTAAATTCCTTATAAGCTGTATTATCTATAAATATCATTGTACTTTCCTTTCGATATAAATTTACCATACAATGATACCACACAATAAATTAAATGTATACATCTACTTCATATTCATAATTTCAACACCGGTATAATAGTGTTTTAATATTTCCTTGTAATTATAGCCCTTGTTAGCCATGCCCTCAGCACCCCACTGGCTCATTCCAACGCCATGACCATATCCGGTAGTTAAAATTTCAATTTCATTGCCGGACTGGATAAAACTGAAATTTGTTGAGTTTAAGTTAAATAAAGCTCTTATATCACGTCCTGAAATTTCAGTGTTATCAATTATTAATGTCTTGATTTTACCGCCTTCACTGACTTCACCAAGCACGATTTTTTCATTTAAATTGCTTTCCGTCATGTTCATTTCACCGTAAACAGATTCAATTTTGTCGATAAATTCACTTGTTGTTATTTTTACTGAGCTGTTTAATTTGGGTGACTCGCCCTCATATGGACTTTCTACACTTCTTAAATAAGGAACTGCAGCAGAAAACACATCCTCTGAATTTTCTGTTCTGCCTCCACTGGTCGAATGATACAACGGCTCAATTATTTTGCCGTCATAAGTTAAAACTTGTCCCCTGGTTGACTCTACCGCTCCTTCAATTTTACTCCAGTATTTCTCATACCACCCATCGTAATGAGACTGAATTAATTCATTATTTGAGTTCCACGCCTGGCAATGAATGCCTGTGCAAACAGGTGCCTCAGAATGCTCCGGCTGTCCATCGGGATATTTTTTTAATCGGTACAATAAGTATGTTCTTGCAGAAACTACTTGAGCCTTAAGAGCTTCAGTATTAAATTCTGCCGGCATTTCTGAAGCAACCACTCCTTTTAAGTATTCTTCAAAATCAATAACCATCACTTCATTTGTTTTGTTGTTGTACACCTTAATTAATTTAGGTTCATGCACATCAGTTGTGTTTATTTCTTCATGCTTTTCATTTGCATACTTTGAGCTATCCTTTTGTTGTACTGCCGCACTTGTTATATTCATCTTTTTCTCAAAGAAATTCAAAGAAAGATTTGGAATGGTTAAAAACATTGCGAATACAACAAAAGCATAAATTATACGTTTTAACATAAAAATCAACCCCTTTATCATAAGTTTCTTTAATATTTTATGAAAAATAGAAATATTTAGAACAAAATTGTATTAAATAAAAAAAATGGGACACACTATTTTCAGATAATAAAGAAGTATTAAACGGGAGGTTTATATGAAAAACAATAGATTTGCGAGAGCAAAATCAAAAATGAAAGATTTCTTTATTAGACTTAAGCATAAGGATACAAGCTTCTTAATAATTGCTTTGTGTATAATGCTTTTGGCAACAGCAGTAGTATGGAGATATACTTCGAATCCTGAAAACGGTCAAAGTGATTTAGCAGAAAATAATGCACCAAACGGCGATGTTCAGGTTCATGAAGACCCTTATGAAGATTATGTACAAGATATCATTGATGAATTTCAGAATGCAGAAAAAGATAATGAAGATGATGATGGGGTTAAAACGCAGCAAATGGATCTAAAGTCCATGAAAGTTCCATTAGCCGGAGAGTTAATCAGAGAATTTACTATTGATGATTTAGTTTATTATGAGGCAATTGGAGAATGGAGAGTACATAAAGG
>DNNJ01000115.1:3296-8383 GCA_003487955.1 Clostridiales bacterium
GATCATGGAAACAATGTAAAAACATTGTACAGTAATTTAGTGTCGGCAAATGTCAAAGCCGGAGATACCGTTGAAAAAGGTCAGGTTATTGGAAATTTGGGAAAAACAGTCAGCATTGAGGCAACAGATGGTGCACATCTTCATTTTGAAGTAATTGTTGACGGTCAACAAATAAATCCTTTGGACTATATTACCATTGAATAACAAAATAAGGTTCTAATAGGACAAATAATCGCATAAAAATGTAAATAAGACGGTATAATGCCAAAGGGGGTTAAAAATGAAAGATTACATAGAACGCAGGGCCATGGAGATTGCGGAATATATTATAAGTACTGAATCCACCGTAAGACAGACGGCTAAAAAATTCGGCGTCAGCAAAAGCACAGTCCATAAGGATGTAACAGAGCGTCTTCCCAAACTGAACCCTCCAGCTGCAAGCGAAGTCAAGAAAGTTTTGCTTAAAAATAAGTCTGAAAGACACATTAGGGGAGGTAAAGCTACTCGCTTAAAATATAAAGAAGCACATAGCCACGAAAAAGTCAGCAATATGTAATTAACCACTTGACGAGGGACACTAACTGCAATAGGTTGGTGTCTTTTTAAATTTTCGATCAATTAATCTTATTGTGGTTAAATATGAAGATAAAAACAGCCAAAAAACCGTTTTAGGACATTTTTGGGACAAAAAAAAATACATTTCGTTAATTCTGTCCCATTAATTTGTCCTAATGTTATCGTTGATAAATTCTTGAAGCTGATTAACAGATTCCTTTTCAACCTTTTCTATTGCATGTAAATATGTATCGGAAACAGTATCAATTGTATCTCCAAGTCTTTTAGCAACTACTAAAACATTAGCTCCGGAATGTAACATCATTGTAGCCTGAAGGTGCCTTAGATCATGAAAAGTAAGATTATCTAATCCAATTATCTTAGTCATCTTTTTGAATCTTCTATAAACAGCATTATGATCATAGATTTTTTGAGTCTTTGGATTAATGAACAGATATTGTTTTTCCGGCTTAATGTTTAATACCTTTTTATTACTTATAAATTCATCAAGCATCTTACTGACAGCTGAAGGCATATAAACCTTTCTTATAGAGTTTTCAGTTTTAGGCATGGCTATTTCGTGATAAACCTTGCCCTTCTTATAGTGCGAAACATATTGTTTGTTAACATCAATGTAGCCATTTTCTAAGTCTATATCTGCGACGGTTAATCCTAAGATTTCCCCCTGCCTTAGTCCACAATATAAAGCAATAGAAAATATTATTTTATACAATTCCGGTTCATTTTCAATTACTTCCATTAGTTTTGATATTTCTTCAGTTGAAAGCAGTTCAGAGTAATTCTTGTTTTCAATTTTAGGTAACGTTATATTTCTGCATGGGTTTTCTTTTATAATTTTCCAGTCAATCGCTTTGTTAAAGGTTGACGACAAAACAGCATAAATTTGTCTGACAGTCGAAGCTTTCAGGGTTTTACTTATATTATTGACAAATTTCTGGATATCGATGCTGTCAATTTTATTTAAAGATATCCCTCCAAAATATCCAAGGATATGTTTATTATAAGAAGTAATATAGAAACTTTCAGTATTAGGTCGAAGATTAGGTCTAACATGTTCATCCAGGACTAATTGTGCCAAGTTATTAAATAGCATATTTTCCTTTTTACCTATTTCATTTCTTGTAATTGATACTTCAAAATCCTTGTGAGCATTTATTACATCCCTTGGCCACTTCTTATGCTTTACATCATTCTCTGATATTTTTTTATTGCTTATGTAAATTCTTGTGTAAATTATACCGTTTTTAGCAACTCTAAAGCGATACTTGTTATTCTTGTAGTCTATACTCATACTTACCCTCCTTGACTTATTAATTTATTCGTTGCTTATATTATATATAAACTAAAACTAACAAACAAGCCCACTTGAATTACGTGTATTTACTAATGTCCCTCATAACAATTAGAAATAAGTTAGTAATAATTATAATTAGTAAAAACAGATAGGGATTGACATAATTGTAGGTCCGTGGTAACATATATGCATGTAGAGAATTTTTTATTTTTTAAAAGCATGTACCGTAGCTTATTTTTGTGTGCAACTTTGGCGCGAAATGGGCTTTTTTTATGCAAAAAATTATTTTAATGGAGAAGAGAGGAAGGGGAGAGAAATATTGTTTGAAGAAATTATAAAAAATATAATTGAAGAAACCGTAAAACTGACAATAGCTGAAATTTCAAGTGAGAAAGAAAAGGCAAAAAATACATTAAGTGCAAAGGAAACCGCTGAATACATTGGAATGTCAGTAAACTGGGTCTACCAAAATCTAAATATTTTGCCTTATAGGAAAATTGGTCGTCGATTAGTCTTTTCTGTAAAAGAGCTGGATATATTTTTAGATGAAAGAAAATCAGGAAATGATGATATAACAAACCTTGATGCTAAAATGAAGAAAACAGAAATGGGTAAATATAAAGTAATATAACAAACACAAAAACAAGGGTACTTGTAATCTTTCTTGAAATTTGTTAGCATTATTAAAACAGATTATCTCAGGGGAGGGTTTTTTATGTATTATGAATTATGGGGAAACGATTTAGGCGAATTTTGTCATCTGTTTGATAAAGAAGATATAATATTAAGGATATATCTTAAAAACCACTTAGTAATTAATGGTCTTGATGTAGAGGATATAGATATTTTAAGAAATATGTATTCAAGAGAAATGCTTAAGTATAAAAATAACATCAGTTCCTTTGATTGTCTTCTTAAAATATCAAAAGATTGGTTTAATGTAGTCAATTGCTGTGATACTTATATCAACCTCAAAAATTGTATAATTTTTGATTGTAAAAAAGAAAGGTTCGAATTGCTTAGTAGATATTCTGATTGTTCCGAAAAATATGCAGAAAGTTTTGATGAAGATTTCGGTGTTGTGATCTATAACGAGGGCGCGTTTGATATTGTGCAAGAAGTTGAGGTTAATAGCGGTAGTCAATTAATTATATACAAAAACGATTCTCTTGAGGAGTATGTATATACGGTTAAGAATAGTGATTGTTTTTTAATTGTTAAAAACGACCTTGAACATGGGACCAATAGGGGGATTATTGTTAGTGAAGATGAACTAGAAGAATACATTCGGAACAAATGTGAAGAAGACGGCTACGCATTTCTCTAAGTTTATACTTATGTGGATTGGTTTCTAAACTTCTTGACAGAATCTGCTATTATAGTATTAATTGATTATGATGTAATATTTTCTATGATATTAAGAGCGATAACATAGTGCTTTGTTTTGCGCGATAGCGCGGAAACGCGGCTATTTTTTTGCTCATTTTTAATTGTTAGTTAAATAAAGGAGTTGTTTTTAATGAGTAAGATAAATGGTGTTCATAATGATTTTAGAGACGTTTTAAAAGTAAAAGGAGTAAATGCTAAAGGTTACGGAATTATACCTAAAATGGTAATGTTGGATAGAAAGTTGACTGTTGAGGCAAAGGCAGTTTATGGCTATTTTTGCAGTTACGCGGGAACAGGTACAACTGCTTTCCCTAGCGTTAAAAAAATCATTAAAGATTTGAATATAGGTAAGACCAGATATTATAAACACTTTGGTCTTTTAAAAGATTTTGGGTATATAGAAGTTGAGCAAGTAAAACAAGATGGTAGTCGGTTTAGTCACAACATATATACACTTGTTGAAAATCCAATAATTCTTTCGTGTCTTCAAAACGAAAATCCTGAGAATAGTTCGGGAAAATCGCCGTGTCCTCGTTTTGGGGATACGGAAAATGAGGATACGGAAAATGAGGACACTATAATTAACATGTCTTCTTATAAAATTAACAATTCTTTATATAATTATCAGTCTGTCCGTCAAAACGATCAACCAGACGGACAGACTGAATATGAAAAAATTAAAACTTATTTTCAGGACAAGCTCAAGTTCGGGGATTTGAAATTTTCTCATTATGCCGAAAAAAAACTTATTGATGAAATAGAACTGAATATCTACGAAATGTATTTCAATGATTTCACTGTAGTGCAAGGCAGTAAGCAGCCCCGTGAAATTGTAAGAAATGCACTAATGAAACTTACATATTGGCATATAGATGCATTGATTATGAAGTTTTTGGAAGTGTCTTGTAATACGAGAGTGAAGAACCTTAAGGGCTATATTCAAGCTATGATCTACAATATAGCTTATGAAAACGAACTGTCATTACAGAATGAATTGAAGAATACGGGGCTTATATAGATATATGGATAGGAAAGCTTTTATCGAACATTGTATCGCGGTGATATGCTTTTTTATGGCATTTATCTAGTAATCTAAACTTTTAGAAATCTATCTTGTGTTGTAAAGTCCTGAAGTATCTTTAGGTGTTTTGGTTGTTGTATTTTGTCGCTCATTAAGCATTGTCCTTCGGTATATTATTATGTATCCGGTACAATTTATCTTCTATAAAAACAAATCTCGCTTTTAGCGTTAAGATGTCAATTGCTGTTATGATGCCTACGGCAATTATTGTTATTGTTATTAAGTCAATTATTAAGCCTGATTCTATAAAAACATGCACTGTCGCAATAATGGAACTTGTAGCTACATGTATTCTTAGATATCTGACCTTTCTTCTGTATCTGATAAATTTATCATTTAAGATAGTCATTGCTCTTCTGTCATCTGTTATATTTCTTATCAAGCTATAGTATTTTAGTGTACACAAATATAGTATTTTTTCAGAGACGATATAATATATTGCTGATAATAAATATATTAGTATTGCTAATAATAGTTTGTTCATTATTCCTCCATGTATATTATTATAGGCTATTTAGTTGTAAGAGTAAATATAGGTTGAACTGCAATGGTGACCGTCATAATGTGTGTATAAGAGATTATTTTCGTTGTAATTTTAATATATATTTTTATTGTCTTGCTGCATTTATGTTTTAGTAAGCGGTCGGGCAAGTGGATTATTTAAGTGGTCGAATAAGTGGATTATTTAAGTGGTCGAGTAAGTGGATTATTTAAGTGGTTGAGCAAGTGGTTATTTAAGTGGTTGAG
>DNNJ01000115.1:8591-10290 GCA_003487955.1 Clostridiales bacterium
TTTAAGTGGTTGAGTAAGTGGTTTTATATGACCTCTTGCCCGACCACTTGGAAAGCTTTTTCTAAAACCTTAATACTTGTTGCAATTTCAATGCCCTTATCAGACGGCATAAAATGTAGTTTTTTTGTTAAAAATGGGCTTGAATATTAGAAATTTAGCGTATTTTTTACCCTGTTTTTAATCTCCTTTAAAAAATGAGTAGTTTTAATGTAAAATAATGACATTATAATTTTCTAAATAATATAAACAATTAATAAGCTTTGTTTTCGTGCACTACTATTTTTTTGCATGTCAGCAAAGTTTTTTTTGTTTTTCTAAATATTCGACTTTGTTAGAAAGGAGTATTGGTATTATGATACGAAATTATAAACAGAATTATAAAACAAATGTTAAAGGTTTCTCTTATACAGGTTTTGAAAACATTAAGAACTTTGACAGTAAGCTTAAGGATATCGGGTTATGTGAGGATATAGTTTCAAATAAGGGTGTTGTTTATCTATACTTGATAAAATATCTTAGAGTGGTTACGAAAGATCAGTTAGCAGAGTTATCAGATTTATTACGGAGAGAGATACATAAGGATATTAAGCGTCTAAATGAACTTGAGAAGGGTAGTTTTCTCGTAAATATAGAGTCTGATGATGTAGATAATGCTAGAAATACGTACTATATCATGTACCTTTTAGTTTTGCTTTATTAATGCCCACAGTTTCAATTTCTGATCATGCCAGAATATGCTATGTCTTTGGAGCTAATCCTGATGAAATAGAACAAAACTTAGGAAGTGAACGCCTCGTCCTTTTTGTTATAACGGACAATAAGAAGGATCGCGATTATTATTTAAGTTTATTAGGGGAATATGAGGGGAATGAGCGGCTTATTGTTCTTGTTCGACGACAGATTGATTTTTAGGGAGGTGGTGTTATGAGCGGTTTAAAACAATATTTTGATGGGGGCGCCGGGCGGTTGAAAGAATGGTCGGTAGAACTATATAGGTAGCAGATATCTTGTATGCATTAATATTTAGGCTCTAAAATACATTTTAAGCAAAGCAAATAGTCTTACAAACCATTTACACCATTACGACTAAAAAAAGCCTTAAACATCGAAATATGCTACCTATATGCAAAACATTTATCATTTCAAGGAATCTTTTATCTTATTAAACAATAAGCACTTGTTCTGAAGTGTTTTTTTGAATTTGAAGGGTATTGAAGCATACAGACATATTTAATATACTTATATTATAAAAATATGTAAGTATTAAATTTGTTTGGAAGGAGTGATTTTATGTACGATTCAGATGGTGGCGGTTTTTATGCATTAGGTATTTTAATGATGGGTCTTGCGTATATGTTTTATAAGATTGTTTTGGATAATATAATATGGTTTCTTTTAGCTTTTGCCATTTTTGGTGCTTTGCTTTATGCGTATATGAATTGCAAGGTTGATTATGCCGGAATTGCAATCAAGTGGTGGAGAGACAAGGTTGATAAAGTGTTGTATAAGTTGTTTGGTGTTACTCTCTGCAGTAGTAATGTTGCGTGGTTTATTTATGGAATTTTTGTTTTCATTGTAAGAACAGGGGCTATCTTTATGTCGATAATACTTGCGATGTATGTTGTAGCTTGGTTGTTAAACCGACTTTAGTTTTTCATATGTCGTCTAATAAAATAGTCTCAACATTGGGGCGTATTAG
>DNNJ01000033.1 GCA_003487955.1 Clostridiales bacterium
TTAGCGCCAGCTTTAGGCTGATACTCAGTCAACAGCCCAGCTGATGGTGAACCGCCTTATCCGGGTAGTGACCGGATGGGGCGGATTTTGTTGTAGAAAAACAGCTTATTGCTTGAATGGTTGCTTTTTTGCGATGCAATTATACTCTTTCAAGTCCTTCAGGGAGAATCATATTATTAGAGAATATACCGATTTCTTTTGTGTGTTTGGTGGAACCAGCACTATAATTAATTGGTAGGAGATATGTGAGCTGATTTTTATAAAGCTCCCGAATTAAATCGCAATCGTCGTAAGTAACCATCCACGGAGTTGGGCTTTGAACAATTGCATTATGTAGAACCTTGTGATCATTTTCTTGATAAAAGTTCGTATATAACTTTGAACCTTTATTAACATAAGGTGGATCGTAATTTATAAATGTATGGTTTAGTTTTGGAATAATGCTATAAATCAGGTCAAGTGCATCTAAATTAAATAAAGTTATCTGATCTTTATAAGCTGCTATATTATGAATTTTGTTAATTAAATCATTTTTTTTAAAGCGAGCATCAATTTTATAGGAACCTGTTTGAGATACGCCGCCAATAACGCCGCCCTTTAGAATGCCAGACACATTGGTGCGGTTTAAAAAGAACGTTGCAAAACCATAATACAGCAGATCACCGTCACCCTCACGGTCAAATTCATCTTTTTGGTTATACCATTCCTGTATTGTAACAGGGGTTTGCTCTATTAAACATATTAGATCGTCGGTTCGGTTAAGTACACTATTCCAAAATGAAAATATAGCTGGGTCACAGTCGTTCAAAACTATTTGTCTGACATCTCCATTGAATAGCAACTTCAGAGCTAGGCCAGCCCCCCCGGCATAAGGCTCAATATAAGTACAATTCTGTAAACGATTTTTATCTATCAGCGCTTTGACGAATGGATACAAGGAAGATTTACCACCGGGGTACCGTAGCGGTGAAACAGTAATGGCCATGAATTCAACTCCTCTCCTATGTACTATTTATGATAATATCACAAAAGTACATAGTTGGCCATCGTCAAAATTCACAATTGATCTATCATATATTGTATGACTTTAAGAAGCCCTTCATCAATAATATTTTGTAATTCGGTAATGGGCATCTTATAGGCTTCCAACTGGTGGACTACCCAGTTCATTTTATTGACAGGACCGAATTTATTGCCAAACAAGTCTTCAAAATGATCTCTGACTGTGGCATCATCAAATATTTTATTCTTGTTGCCTACAAAGCAACTAATTATCTTTCCTAACTTAACTTTTTCTGGGCCCCTCGCATCTTTTACAAGTTGATCCCATTTCCCGAATTTTTTAGCATAACATACAAATGTATTTTCGATGAGGCAACGAGTTAACAATACAGCTGAAATTGGAAAGTTTTTTGAACCCTGATGCGTGGAAAATCTCACAATTTCATCGCAGATAGAAATTAACCCCCTATATTCTTGTTTCGTGTTATCGACTCGACACAAAAGGGTAGCAAAAAGAGGCAAATTCTTTGAAGGCTTTACAACTTCATCATGATGAGTTTTTTCCCCTTGTTCGTTACCTTGGGAATGGTCATTTTTATATGAAGCTCCACTGCTATGCTCTTCATTACCATTTTGTACGCTTAGCGGATTTGGCTCTGAAGAAGTTACATTCTCATCATTTTTGCTTTCTTTAGTGACATTAGAATTATCAACTGATTCGTAATCTGATATTTTGTATTTCCCTAAAATGGGCATTATTAAATTTTGCACCTTTTCACTAAAATAATCAGTACGAGTATTATAAGCTTTATCAATAAATGCGCCTTTCACTAAAATGGTAAGAATATCATATAAGTCTTTATCGACTATATAATCTGAATGAGGAATGAATTTATCATCGTATCTTATCTGTAAGTCCCGTGTGCCTTTAACGCCGAGCACACGAAAGTAAGGATCTGGCTTTAATTTATCTAAAGCTAGTATTTCTTTTTCTGATTCAGACCATTTACCATTTTCAATTCCAATGCGCAACAAATTGCCCTTCCTTAAAAAGCTGTTTATGGAAGCATTTGTTAATGAAGACATTTCGCGGATTTCGCTAACCGATCTACCAACTTCAAACTCACGATTTACATAATTCATTTTTGCTAGAGTCGACCATTTGTCGACGCCACTTATATGACGTGCTGCAAGATATTTCATTGCAATTTTTCGCGTTGCGACAACGTCTACGCTTATTTTCTTAATATTTTCAAAAGTCTCTTTTGTAATAATGGGAATTTTGTAACCTTCAGGAATAAGTTTACGATCGAGTAATAACTTGCAGCAGCATATTCGACGATTCCCTTCGAGTACGACCTGTTTATTATCCTCATCACAGATTACGATCCTTTCGCCGGGAAGTATTGTTCCAACAGCATTTAGGCCCTTGCATAACTCTTCAATGTTTTCTTCATTAAGAAGATATTTTATGATATCTTTCTCTGTAGCATATTCTTTAGGAATAATAAATCTTGGATTTTTAGTATCGAGAATGAGATCCAATGGATTTACTTCTCTTGTGCTGAACGCAGACATAACACATCCTCCTAATAGTTGACATATCTTTCCAATATGCTAAAATATATTTGGGGAATCCTTACTTGGAATTTTCTGCATTTAGCTCTCTGGTGTTACCGGCACCAGAGAGCCTTTGATTATAAATTTGTATTAAAGATATTCACAAATTCTTTGGCATTTTTCATATTCGAAAATACATAAGTACCTCCAATGGCACTGACACCAATAATAATTTTATTAGTCCAGAGAAATTTAGAATATCGACAATATTGTACTTTGCTGATGGGTGATGATAAAGTCCGTTTCATGAAGATACCTGTTTTCCCTTTTATCATGCTTCGGTCAAAAGAAAGCGATGTTGTCATATAATCCATTAAATATTTTAAAAATAATATCAAACAGCACGCAATTAAAAATCCTTTAAGTATGGTACCTGCTAATATGATAGCCGGTAAAACAATTAAAAACGTAATAATAGCGGGTATAAAAATGACCATACTATGTTTAACTTCCATTTTGTTTTGAATAGGTCGTGCAATGGGATCGCTTGACAATGTGCTACTAAGATTGTACCCACAGTTCGGACAAAACTTTGAATCACCTACATCTTTGCCACAATGTGGACAGAACATAAAAATTCCCCTCTCATAGGTTTAAGAATTATACGGAAGGCTAACCTTTGTTTTGGCTCTCTGGTGTTCGCAGCACCGGAGAGCCTATTTTTTATGCTTCCTTTGAAACAGAGGAATTATCTTTTATATATCGACCACTGGCTACCATATCATCTGACATAGTTAGTAACCGTTCTTGCCCGTCGCTGTTCATAGAATCAAAGTTATGCAGCAGCCGCTGTTGGCCTGCTGTAAGTTCCTCTGCTTTGGCTTGCGCTGGGGCGGAGGAACTTTCTATATTGTCAATTTCTGGCTGAACAAAGTAATCAGCAGACACATGATAGACTTTACAAATGACTGATAATTTTCCAACATCTGGTTTGCTTACACCATGCTCATAATTATTTAGCGTTTTGTAATTAATGCCTGTGAGTTTGGAGGCTTGTACAGAAGATAAATGTGCATGCTCGCGTGCTGTTCTTAGTCTCTCAGATAAAGATTCCATATTCCCACCTCTGCATTACATAATAACACAATTCCGGAAAAACGCAACATAATTTTCTTAAAATCTTGGAAAATAGTGCTTGACATTCTTACATAATAAGAATATTATATAAATGTTCCAAGAATTTAAGAACATTGGAGGTGAAAACATGTCGGAATCATTAATTGTTGCTTCAAGAATAAAGACTCATGTTAAACATTACATGGCTGCAACCGGAATCAAGCAATGCTATCTGGCAAAAGAAATTGGATACGACCCAAAAAGATTTAGCCAACTTATTAATGGACGGGTACCGATGGGAATTGATGATTTAGCAAGAATCTGCAAGTATTTTCGGATTTCTGCTGATGTATTTATTCCTATTGACTGTTCATCTGTACCGGACTCACAGTCAAAAAAGACAGCATAAACATTTGTTACAGCGCCGAGCAGAAATTCAACGCTGCGCTGGACGAGCTTATCAAAACGAAACAGTGAAAGGAGGCAATAAATATGGTTAGAATGCGGACGCCCGGTGCGGCAGTTGCTGAAATTAAGAAATCCGACCCAGATACCAGCGTGTCAGAATATTTTATTCGGCGGCTTGCCTGTGACGGAAAAATACCCTGCATCATGGCAGGTCGCAAACGCCTGATAAATTACGACAGCCTGCTGGAATACCTTAGCAGTGTACATAATGATCCAGAACCGGAACTCATTGAGTATGGCAAGATTCGGCCCATTAAAGAATGAAAGAAGGTGAAACAGCATGACAGCAGAACAGGTCACAATGTACTGGATTGGCAGGATTGCAACGGACGCGTTTGTATCGCTTGCGATTCTTAGCTTTTGCAATTACCTATACGGCAAGTACCGTAAATGTCGGGAAAAACATTTCCACACCCAGCAGATGGAGCAGCGGGCAAAAGCCCGGCGTCGCAGAGGATTTATTGACATCATGGAAAGGAAAGATGCGTGAATGGAAGAAATCACAGAAGAGCAGATCCTTGCTCTGACAAACAATCAGAAGCGTGAGGAGTTCCTCAAAACGTGGCCGGAATGGCCGGTACTGGCGGCAGTACCAGCTTTAAAACTGGCAGTACGTCAGGTAGTCTTGCCGGACAGGGAACGTATTGTCAGTCTGGAATATGCCAAAACGCCATTTGAACTACACCGGCATTGCTATTTTCAGCGGCTGGGATTGACCGAGGGCATTAGCCCGTTTAATGATATGAGCACCGGTCAGACTGTTGAACATCTGAAAAACCTGCGCATGAAAATTGTGAATCAACGTAAAAAGGAGGACTAACTAATGCAAGAAAATAAAAAAGCCGCCAGCGATGCCGCAAACACCACTGGTAGCAAAGGAACTAACTTTATAGCCAGTGTAGCACAACAGGGCGGTGAGGTCAAGCAGCGTATTATGCTGCTATACCCGTGCGATACCTGCGGGAAACGGTGCACGAGTTCCAGCTATAGCCGTTGCCCGGCATTTGGGACATGGGCAAAAACGTCATGGCGCTGGGCGACAAGACTGTTGAAATCGGAGGTGCGGAAACCGTGAATAAGCATAAGTGCCGCAAATGCCGTTCCCGCAAAGCATTGAAAACCTGTGACGACCGCTGCGAAGATTTCTGCTATCTCGGCGAGGGCGACGTAATCTGTACGCGCAATGCGGAAAACCGCTTGGTACTGGACGGCTGGAATCCAACAAATGATTTCTATTGGTGTGGAGGTGCGCGGAAATGATTAAACTTGGATCGCTGACTCTGGAAAACTTCCGGGGCTGCAAACATTATAA
>DNNJ01000152.1 GCA_003487955.1 Clostridiales bacterium
ATTGTAATATAATGTTAATGTTTATTATGTCGATTTTCATGGTATAATGTAAAAAAAGAAATAAAGAGGTGGATGATGAAAATAAAATATTTTAAATGGCCAATTTTTATTTCATTGTTATTATTGATTGCTTTTGTTCAATATTCTGCACCGGATGCTTATGCCGAAGACTCCATTAAGATAGTAATTGACGGCAAGAGAATAAAACCCGATGTGGATCCTTATATAAGTAATGACAGAACATTAGTGCCCATAAGGATAATAGCCGAAGAATTGGATTCTGTAGTTGAATGGGACAATGATAACAGGGCGGTTCATATATCTAAAGAAGATGTACATATACTTCTTAGAATTGACAGTTACTTAGTTGAATATACAAATGATAATGAAACTACACACACAATTATTGATGTGGCTCCTCAAATAACCGGAGACCGTACCTTTGTTCCCATACGTTTAATAAGCAATGCCTTGGGTGTGGGGATAGAATGGGACAATGATGAAAGAGCAGTATATGTGGATTCATCAGAAAGCTCTGAAGTTACGAATTTTTTTGATGTGGAAATTTCATCGATAAAAGCTGGACAAACTATTACAGGAACAACCGAGCTATATACAAGAATTATAAATGATGCACCCAAAGGAGCAAAAGAAATAAAATATCTTCTTTTAGATAGGGATACGGCAAAAGGATTTGTTATTGCAGGAGGCAGCAGCATAAATAGCCCTTATGAATGGGTTCCTGCCATGGAAGACAATGGGCAGAAAGTTCTTGTTTCAGCATTTTATGATGCAAAAGGTAATTTCTTAGTAGGCGATTCGATACCGGTTACGGTAAAAATAGACCCTCAGATAGAGCTAAAAGGTATAACTGAAGGTCAGCTGATTACAGACTATTCGGTACCTTTAAGCACAAACTTGAATTTCTCGGCATCATATGTAAAATATGAAATGATAAACCCTGATAACGGGGCATATTATATTTCTCCCGGAGTTGACCCGGAGCAATCATTCACAATGATTCCTGTTATGGAAGACAACGGCAATATGTCTGTAAGAGTTATTGCTTATGATACTAAGGGAAATGCATACCATGGCGAATATGTAAACATTGGAATTGACGTTGACAGATATCTTTATTTAGGCGGAGTTAAACAGGGACAATCAATTGACGGTTCTGTAACCCTACTGGCACAAAGAAATTTCAATGTAACTGATACGGAATACATAATGGTTGATAATGCAACCGGTGAAGAAACCTTGATGTTTAAATCAGGTTATGGTTCATACTCCTGGTTCCCGGGGCCTGAAGATGCAGGGAGCAAAAATTTATATGTAAGGGTAAAAGATACAGCAGGCAATACTCACATAAGCAGCAGAGTAACGGTTAATGTAACGGGCACTCCAAAACTTCTGCTGCAAGGAGTAGGACCAGGACAGGTTTTAACGCAAGCAGCAGAGCTGAATATTAAAACGAATGTGAAATTAGACAGTATAAAATATATTCTTACAAATGCAAGGACAGGTAAGGAAATAGTAATATCGGAGAAAAACATTGCAGTAATTATTCCTGAAGAAGGTGATGATGGCTCTTGGAGCTTAAGAGCGGAAGGGATATATGGCGGTAAGACAATCATAAGTGAAGAGGTTAAATTTACAATTTATACGGGGCAGCTATATTCGGCTAAACCTGTGATTGAAAAAGACTTATATTTAGACTTGGTCTCCAAGCTTGCTGTGAATACAAGAAAATTTACAGGTATGTCAGCTTCACTGCAAGTTGCACAGGCAATATTGGAAACAGGCTGGGGACAAAGTGTACCTGTGGACAAATATGAAGGCAGGTTTTCCTACAATCTTTTTGGAATAAAAGGTGAGGGGACAAATGGCTCAGTAACCTCCAATACATGGGAGGAATATAACGGAGTGGCATTCAGGATAGATGCCGAGTTCAGAGCATACAACAATGAAAAAGAGAGTTGGCAGGACCACAAGGACTTATTGCTTTTAAGAGAAAGATACGCACCTTTCAGAGAAGTGATGTACGACAGCACAAAAGGAGCCTGGGCACTTAAAAGATGCGGATATGCAACAGATTCCCAGTACGCAATCAAACTGATAGACATTATTAACAGATACGATTTAAAAGGATTAGATGAAGTAACGATATAAAAAATACGGGGACATTCCTTCGAAATCTATCCCTAAGAGGGCAGCTTAATTTTGAAGATGTGTCCCCATATCTATGCAATATTAAATTGTTAATTAAATCCAATTGGGATATAATAAATATAAGATATAGATTGCATGTATAATTTCCATTTCAATATTCTCGTTTTTGTCATCCTGAGCGTAAGCGAAGGATCTCATGAGATTCTTCGGGCTAAAGCCCTCAGAATGAAGATATGTTAGGATACTTAGGGAAGTCACAGAGAAATAAAGGGTACGAGAAACTAAAGAAATAAGCGGGGAAATGACAAATGAACAGAAGGATAATTTTATCAACCGGTAACACACATAAGATTCATGAAATAAAAGGTATTTTAAAGGATATGCCCTTTGAGGTGGTATCCAAAAATGATTTGGGATATGAAGAGTTTGATGTGGTGGAGGACGGCAGCACATTAGAGGAAAATGCCCTTAAAAAAGCTGAAGAGCTTCATAAGCTCACAAAAGGGATAGTCATCGCCGATGATACAGGATTATTTGTAGATGCACTGAACGGAGAGCCCGGAGTATATTCTTCAAGGTATTCAGGTGAAGAAGCAACCTATGCAGACAATAATAAACTTCTCTTAAATAAGTTAAAAGATGTTTCAAATGAAAAAAGAGCCGCTTATTTTAAAACTGTTATTGCTGTTATTTTCGAAGATGGAAGCAGGTTAACTGCGGAAGGCATTTGCAGAGGTTATATAGCACTTGAGGAAAGAGGTAAAAGAGGTTTTGGATATGATCCTTTATTTGTTGTGGAAGGAACAGATAAAACCTTTTCTGAAATGACGGAAGAAGAAAAAAATAAACTCAGTCACAGAGCAAATGCACTTAATAATTTAAAGGGTAAGTTGGAGGCAATAATTGAAAATCTTAGTAATGAGTGACAGCCACAATGTTATATTAAATTCTCAAATAGAGGATATAAAAAAAGAAGGGGTCTTCGACCTATTAATTCATTGCGGCGATAAATACAATGATGCAGAAAAATTTGCCGAAAAACTACATATTGAAAAGGTGTTAAATGTTCCGGGAAACTGTGATATGAGCATCATAGGCAAGGAATCCATAATAATCCAAGAAATTGAAGGCAAGAAATTCATAATTACTCATGGACATACACATAATGTGAAGTTAAATTTAAACAAGCTGAAGGATTATGCGAAGAAAAACAAGGCGGATATAGTTTTATACGGACATACTCATAAGGCACAAAACGAATTTATCGACAATATATTATATTTTAATCCGGGCAGCACAATATTTCCAAAGGACGGACGTGCAAGCTTTGGTGTAATAGAGATAACCAAAGATTCTTTTAACAGCAGAATAGTACCATTGGATAATTAGATCTTGACATAATCCTTCCCACTGGTATGTCATACTGAGCCCGGCGAAGGATTTTTTTTGCATATTTTTGCTTGCAGATTTTGTTGACTTAACAAAGCAAAAATTATATAATGGAACGAACATACGTTTTGAGAAAAAGGAGCACCTTATGGGTGAATTTAAAATTAAATCTGATTATATTCCAACCGGAGACCAACCTGGAGCAATAGAGAAAATTACTGAAGGATTGAAGAAAAATTATAAATATCAAACACTTCTTGGAGTTACCGGCTCAGGAAAAACATTCACGATGGCAAATATAATTGAAAAGATACAAAAACCAACCCTTGTTTTAGCTCACAACAAGACATTGGCAGCTCAGCTATGCTCGGAATTCAAGGAGTTTTTTCCTGATAATGCAGTAGAATACTTTGTCAGCTATTATGATTACTATCAGCCGGAGGCATATGTGCCAAGCAGTGATACATTCATAGAGAAGGACGCATCCATAAATGATGAAATAGATAAATTAAGACACTCTGCAACCGCTGCACTTTTTGAAAGAAAAGATGTTGTAATTGTTGCCAGTGTTTCCTGCATTTATGGATTAGGCAGTCCAATAGATTATGAGAATCTTGTTATATCTCTTAGACCGGGAATGATTAAGGACAGAGATGAAATAATCAGAAAGCTTGTGGAAATTCAATATAAGAGAAATGACATAGCATTTACAAGAGGAACTTTCAGGGTAAGAGGAGATACTGTGGAAATATTCCCTGCTTCATCTTCTGAAAATGCCATAAGAGTGGAGTTTTTTGGAGATGAAGTGGACAGGATTACGGAAATTAATACGGTAACGGGAGAAATACTAGGCAGGAGAAATCATATTTCAATATTCCCTGCAACCCACTATGCCACAACAGAGGAAAATGTGAACAGGGCAGTTGAAAGCATTAAGGTTGAACTTCAGGAAAGATTGAAACATCTTGAAAGCGAAAACAAATTGCTCGAAATGCAGCGATTGGAGCAAAGAACAAATTATGATATTGAAATGCTTCAGGAAATGGGCTACTGCAATGGAATTGAGAATTATTCAAGACATATAAACAACTTGCAGCCGGGAGCAAGACCATATACATTGCTTGATTATTTTCCCAAGGATTTTTTAATGATAATAGATGAGTCTCACATGTCAATTCCGCAGGTAAGAGGCATGTACAACGGTGACAGGGCAAGGAAAACAACTTTGGTGGAATACGGCTTCAGACTTCCCTCGGCTCTTGATAACAGACCGCTGAAATTTGATGAATTTGAAAATATTATTAATCAGGCTGTGTTTTTAAGTGCAACACCGGGTCCCTATGAGGCAGAGCATTCCCAAAATGTAGTCGAGCAAATTATTCGTCCTACGGGACTTATTGACCCGCCCATATATGTAAGACCGGTTGAAAATCAAATAGATGACCTTATAAATGAAATAAGGAAGTCAACCGATAAAGCTCAGAGGGTATTGATTACAACTCTTACAAAGAAAATGGCTGAAGATTTGACAGCTTACTTTAAAAGTGCCGGAATCAAGGTAAGATATCTGCATTCCGATGTAGAAACATTGGAAAGAATGGAAATAATAAGAGACCTGCGCATGGGTGAGTTTGATGTGCTTGTAGGAATAAACCTTTTAAGGGAAGGATTGGATTTGCCTGAGGTATCCTTGGTAGCAATACTTGATGCGGACAAGGAGGGATTCCTTCGCTCGGAAACATCACTTATACAGACGGTGGGAAGAGCAGCTCGAAATATTGACGGAAGGGTTATAATGTATGCAGATAGAATAACCGGCTCCATGGAAAGGACAATAAAGGAAACAAACAGGAGAAGGGAAATTCAGGATAAGTATAATAATGAGCACAACATTACTCCAAAATCAGTAGTTAAGGCAGTACGTGACGTAATAGAAGCTACAAAGGCAGCAGAGGAAGAAGCAAAATACAAAACAAAGGGTAAGGATATCAGTGTTTTTGAATATATTATAGAATTAGAAAAAGAAATGCGAATAGCTGCCGAAAACTTAGAGTTTGAAAAAGCAGCACATTACAGAGATGAAAT
>DNNJ01000149.1:0-6586 GCA_003487955.1 Clostridiales bacterium
TTTTTCAATAAAAAATATAATATAATATTAGAATTAACACATGTTTACCACACCACGATAAATGAATACGCTTTGTTATCCTGAGCGTAAGCGAAAATCGTGTGTCATACCAATGACAGAGCAAATAATCATAACAAAAAGATATTAGAAAGGATTTATATGAAATATTTCATAGGGGTTCCAATACCCATAAGCTATAAAAATAAAATAGAAATGTTAAGAGCTGAGTTCAGATTCTTCACAACCGAGCCTCACATTACTTTGGTTCCCCCTCCTGCACTTCCTGATGAAGATGATTTTATTGAAAAAGTGGTGGAAGTATGCAAAACAATTGAGCCTTTTGATATTAGGCTGAATGTTCTTGACCAGTTCGGAAACAGGGTTTTATATGTAAGTGTTGATTCTCCGGGGTTAATTGATTTACAAAAGAAAATATATGAAATCCTTGGCTTGCAGCAAGAAAGAAGGGGATTTACTCCACATTTAACAATTGTAAAACAAAGACCTAAGCGACCTGTAGATATAGCTGCAATAAGAAAAAGGGCAGAAATAAAACTTATTCCTTCCCCTGAATATACTTTAAATTCAATTACAGTTTACCATCAACCAAAGGAGCATTCCATTTACATCCCCTACATGGAAATCCCCCTTGGAGAATAACAGCATAATAACGGGGACGGTTCTTTTTGTTCCCAGTGCAGCGGGCAGCACAATGAAGACTATCTTTTTGTTGCAAGTCAATTTTGAGAACGAAAAGAACCGTCCCTGGAGTTACTGGAGTTATTAATAAATGTCAGTTGAGGAAGGACTATCAATGTTTCTTTTTCGCTGTCCTCTTGCTTCCAGAATAAAATATGGTTTACTTTAGCGGACAAGGGTTTGTAACCTTTTTCCATATATATTTGTATCTCATTTTTAAACTTTGTTGAAAAAAGCAATACATTATTTCCGTCTTTGTCAAAACACCCATTTTCGTCAAATTGCAGTATATCGCCGCTGTTCAGCCTTTTAACAAGTCTTATTGTCCTGTAAAAATGCGACAGATACACATCGGTATATTTCAGTTGCATTGCTATAATTTCTGCAGGCGGATATTCTTCACTATCGTATTCATATTTTATGTTACTTAAAATCATATTCATTATTCCGGTTTTTCTTTCAATAAAATCACCGTTGTAATGAATTGATAATGATTTTTTAGCTCTTGTCATTCCCACATAAAGCTGTCTTTTTGTTTCTTCCTTGTTCAAATTTAAATCCCTTAACACCATTACAACATGGTCAAATTCCTTCCCTTTTGATTTATGAATTGTTGAGACTGTTAATTTGCCGGTATCCGAATAAAAATCTTCTTCACATGATTCTTCAATAAACATCAAAAAATCAGATTTGTATACATGTTCACCTGCTGTTTCTTCAAAATCTGAAAGTATTTGTTTTAAAAGAGGTAAATTTTCACTTTGAGCAAATCTATTGAACGTTCTTTTTTTCGCATATTCCCATTCTTCATCATTTATTAAAGGAGTTTCGTTTGATAATTTTAATTCTTTTACGAAGTATCTAACCTCAATCAAATTTTTAAGGTTATACATTCCTCCTCTTTGCACCATTCCGGCTTTTATTCCATTTTTGTCAAGCAGTGCATATATTTGAAGAGCTTCTTCGTTGGTTTTTGTAAGAATGCAGGTAGAGCCGTATATTCCATTCCTTATTATATTGTTGGTCACGGGCACAATGAGACTGCTGCTATTGTACTTCGTTATGGTTACATTTCCCTTTTCCTTTGATACTGCAGTAATGGGCATGCTTTTTAACCGTCTTTTCATTGTTTGTACAAAATCATTGCTAAAATCTACAATGCTTCTTGAGCTTCTGTAATTTTCCACTAATTCATACATTTTAGAATTAGGAAAATTTAAAATATAGCTCATATATTTTGAGTCTGAGCCCCTGAAAGAAAAAATATTCTGGTCATCATCCCCCACTGCTATTAACCTCATATCATCATTTCTTTCCATAAGAGTTTTTACAAGCCTGTATTCATTTGCGTCCATATCTTGTGCTTCATCAATCACCAATACTGTCTTTGTGATTCTTGACTGCTCCACTTCATTGTTTAATATGGAATCTACGGCATTGTTTATTATATCATTTGATTTTTCTATATTTCCAACTAAACCTAATAAGTCAAAACAATAGGAATGAAATGTTTTTATTTCAACATAATTTGCCTTTGTCCCTATTAGTTCCATAAGTCTTTTCTTAAACTCTGTAGCTGCCGCTCTTGAAAATGTAATCATTAACAGCTGCTCATTTTTCACATCTTCAAGCTGTAAAACAGCTGCCAATTTGTGTACTAAAATTCTTGTCTTACCGCTTCCGGGTCCTGCTGCCACTAATATATATTTTGATTCTTTATCATTTATTATCCCTAATTGTGCCGGTGAAAGCCGGCCGAATAGCTGCCTGAATCTGTCAGGTGTCATGTTTCTTTGGAGTTCATCTCCTTTTTGACCTTTGAAGTATTTTTTCAAAAATAAGCTGTATTCCAATCGGAAATAGTCATCCACAAATCTAAGGGCAGAATTATAGTCTTCCATCATCTTTTTTGCGTATTCACCAACTATGTGTATCATTTCCATCTTGTGTTTGTAAAAATCTTTAAGAGTCTTATAATCATCAGCCTTGTATCTTTTTTTATTGTCATTAATGAGTCTTTCTATGCTGATTGCATTGTACATAACAAGAAAGCCCCCTTCGATTTTAAGGATTCCTATTTTCGAAAGGTAGAAAAGTGAATCTTCTATCTGCTTGGGAACTGCTTTTTTGTTTAATAGCTGCATGTTGAAATTATACTCTTCCATTAATTCAAGGACAGAAAATTCCAAAGTATTTTCATTGTTTACATTAATTTTTTGAAGATATTTTAGTATAAATTCCGCAATAGTCCATCTTTCTTCCAATACCTCCAAGGTCTCATCCCTGTTCTTTAATAAAAGTACTTTAAGATGATTATTACCTTTGGCACTTCGCTTAACAAGGCCTTTTATCGACCAAAAATTGAAAACCGTTTTAATCTTATCCGGATTGGAACTTTTTATGTCTGCTTCCAAAGCAAGCTCATTTAACCCTTTAATATTTATAGTTGTTGTTTTCTCTGATATCTGTGAAAGCAAAAAGCGCTCCAATTCAATATATTCGTAAAGGTTATCAAAGGATTTGTTTCCAAAGCTGCTTTCATCCATAAATACCGTCAGATCCTTTGCATCGGATAATATCCCTGCCTGCCTCAATAACTGAATAACATGTATAACCTGTGCTTTTTCAATTCCCAAATGGTCGGAAATATAATCTACTCTTGATTCTGCATCTTCGCTGCCTGCTCTGCTTCTGCTTCTTGCGGATATGAGTTTGCTCATTATTCTTGCAGCCTGCTGTTTTTCATTTTCATTAAACAAGTCAGAACCGGCAATTTTTTCGGAAGCCTCCTTCATAGTTCTTACCATTATGCTGTCTGCAAACACTCTTGGCATGTTTTGCCCTCGTTTAATGTATCCTGCACTCTCCAATGCTGCAACTGCAGTTTTAACTCTTGTTTCAAGGTCATTCATTCCTTCATCCCAGCCTGCTTTCTTTGCAATTTCCAGTGCTGAATTAGACATGTTTGATCTTAACTTAGTTGTGTTTTTTATTGCTTTCCAAATTTGCTGTATTTCTTGTAAGCTGATTTTTGTTCGATTTAACCGAATAAAATGCTTATCTAAATCTCCATCATTAAATAAAACATAGCAGCGAGCGTTTATGCTTTGGTCTCTGCCTGCCCTTCCTGCTTCTTGTATGTAATTCTCCAATGAATCGGAAATATCGTAGTGTACTACCATTCCTACATCTTTTTTATCTACACCCATACCAAATGCCGAAGTTGCAACCATTATATCCACTTCTCCCCGAATGAATGCATCTTGATTTTCACTTTTTTCTTTTATTTCCATTTGACCATGGTATGGTCTTGCCTCATAACCATCTTCGGTAAGCCTTTCAGCAAGATCTTCGGCTTGTTTTGTCCTTGAAACATATATGATGGTGGGACAGTTGTTGTATTCAATAAGATTTCTTAATGTTTCGTATTTCTCAGAGCCTTCATTCTGTATCACTTTGTATGTAAGGTTTTTCCTCCCTGAATCTGCTGTATAAATCTTCAATTCTAAATTAAGAGTTTCTTTGAAATATTTTCTTATATCATCTATTACATTTTGTTTTGCCGTAGCTGTAAAACATGATACAGGTATTATGTAATCAAGATTTTTCTTTTCGCAAATCTTCTTAATAAATTCTGCTATATAAAGATAATCCACCCTGAAATCCTGCCCCCAGGCAGAAAAACAATGTGCTTCATCAATTATGAATCTTGCAATTTTACGATCCTGCAACAACTTTTCTATAGATTTTGACCTGAGAGATTCCGGCGCAATATAGAGTATATGAGCATCACCGCTCTCAACTCTTTTGATTGCCTCTGCTCTTTCTATGGGGTCTAATAGCCCGTTAATAGTTACGGCATCTGTTATATTGATTTTTTCCAAATTATCGACCTGGTCTTTCATAAGAGATTGAAGAGGTGATATTACAACGCTTAGGGATTTCGTATTTCTTCCCGCCATAAGTGCAGGAATCTGGAATGTAATTGATTTACCCCCGCCCGTGGGAAAAACCGCCAAAAGAGACTCACCGTTTATGGCGCTATTAACTGCTTGCTCCTGCAAAGGAACACCATCAAAGCTTCTATATGCATCATAACCGAAAAACCTTTTAAGACCCTTTACAGCATCCATCGTTTCATTGCAGTATTCACAACCGGGAAGACACCTTATGCCCCGCAGCTGGTTCATGACACTGTCCACATAAGGATATGTCATAAGCACCCAAGGAGGCGTTATGGAATACTCATCATCTGCATATATAAGAGACAGGCAGTAGGCAAGCTCTATTGTATGAACATCAATAATATGTTTAATATCTGCATTCTCGCATAACTTACCATAGAAAAATTTTCTTATCTCTTTTTCCGCTTCTAAATTTGCGCCTTCACTATTGTATTTTATATATTTAAAGAAATCTTTAAACTCCTCTTTGTCATTCAGCAATATATAGAATATCCTTTTTATTTCATCAGGCAGCAAGTTAAAAGCTCCTATTTCATCGAAAAGTAGCTCCATTGCTTTCTTTGAATCGCTTACAGGATTATTAATCTCGTCTGTCAGCAGCTTATCATCCTTCACCAATGAATGATAAGGTCTTTGAGGAAATAAAAGAGCAGATAAATGCAAGGTGTCGATAACACCGGCACATTTAATCTGCCCTAAATATTTATTTAAATATTTTAAGTCATGAGAAATTATATTATGTCCGCATAAAAAGTCGGTTTCTAAAAGAAATCCCCTGATGACATCAAGTGAAGCACCATGAATATATTCTCCGTTTGGCCTTATAGCACCAAAGTCACTGATTTTTCCTGATTCAGGCACTACTTCCGCATCAATAAATGTTATCTGCTTCATAACAACTGCCATCCTGATTGTATAATCTTATACCCAATTTATTATACAACAAGTGGAAAACAATTTCAAGAGAACAGCGACATCGTGCAACGTGAACAACGGACAACGGGGATGTACTAAGGACAACGACGGGGATGGTTCTTGAGATCCTTCGCTTCGCACATGATGACAACCCGTTGGGTGTGAAAAGTACCCAAGACTTTATTTTAGGCGTTCTTCTATTAGTTTCGCTAATTCAGCGGCATGGAAGTTTATTTCTTCCTGGTTTTCCCCTTCAATCATAACTCTGACAAGGGGCTCAGTACCTGAGGGTCTTATAAGAACCCTTCCATTGTTGTTAAAATGCATTTCAATTTCTTCTATTTTGATTTTTATTATGTCATCACTTAAATAATCATTCTTTTTTTCTTCCGAAACATGGGCATTTACCAATACTTGAGGCATATTCTTCATCATTGAGGAAAGTTCCGAAAGCTTTGCATTTTTTTGTTTTACAACACTTAACAGCTGAATGGCTGTTAAAAGTCCATCCCCTGTGGTGTTGTAGTCAAGAAAAATAATATGCCCTGACTGCTCTCCCCCTAAGGAATGTCCGTTCTTTAACATTTCTTCCAAAACATATCTGTCGCCGACAGTGGTTTTTACAATATCAATATTATTTTCCTTAAGACAGATATCTAGCCCCAAGTTGGTCATAACGGTTCCTACTATGGTGTTATTTTTAAGTTTCCCTTTTTCCTTTAAGCATGTGCCGCATATAGCAAGAACATGGTCGCCGTCAACTATATTTCCATTCTCATCTGATGCAATCAATCTGTCGGCGTCCCCGTCAAAGGAAAGTCCCACGTCAGCTCCTGTTTCTTGAACAAGTTTTTGAATTTCCTTCGGATTTGTAGAGCCGCAGCCTACATTTATATTTATTCCGTTTGGGTCATTGTGGATTACATATACTTGTGCACCAAGCTCGTGCAGAAGCTGGGGTGCAGCTTTGTAAACAGCACCGTTTGCACAGTCAACAGCAATCTTAA
>DNNJ01000149.1:6882-7009 GCA_003487955.1 Clostridiales bacterium
TAAAGGATCTTCAACCCGTATTTTTCTTCCTATATCACCCGAAGTTGGTATGTGCTCTATGTCCAAATTATTCAGTATATATTCTTCGATGGAATTTTCCATTTCATCCGTTAGTTTAAGTCCATCT
>DNNJ01000234.1:0-2666 GCA_003487955.1 Clostridiales bacterium
TTTGGCATTCAAGACGTCATCGTGCCCTAAGCGGGCTTTCTTTCCTTTATGCTTTCGCCCGCAGGTGCGACTGCACTTGGGCACGAGGATGTGGGCGCGTATTCTCCATGATTTTCCTTTCCTGATTCACTTCGCGATTGAAACTTCCAAGGCCTTCTTTCATCGGAAATGCCGCGCCCCGCCAGCTTGAATGCCGTGTTATCTGCTGTGCCCGCTATCTTGATTTAGGCCATTTAGGAATTCCTCTAATTCTTTTTTAAACTCACTCCACACTTCATTTAAAGGCAAAATCAGCCTCCTCAATTCTTCCCATTCTAAAATAAATGAATATGAATGTCTGAAGAAATGCCTAAAACCCATATACTCTACTAATTTTTCTTTTAAAACTTCTGATATTACCATATTTCGTTTTTGTGTCTTCTTAGCCATTTCAGATAAAAGTTTTTTATGCCATTGTTCACCAGAAAGGGACCTTTCATCTATTCGTTTAGCTATTATCGCAAAAATATTTTCCAAGCCATTATAAAAAGAGTGGAGAACAGAAGCCATTGCTGTAATCTCCACTAAGTCAGGTTCTTTATCTTTACAATCCATTAATAACGTTCTATACATATCAATCAGTCTATCAATTTGCCGTATTTCAAATTGTATCTGCGATACTACCTTATCAATGAACACTTACTAGAACCCCTTCCTGTTCTATAAATCGAGCAAAATCGCTTTTTCTGTCTAAATTAATTAAATCCACAGAATGATTTAACTCAAGAAGAAGCTTACCTAAAATCTTGAAATACTCTCCATTTGGGCATCCCTTAACTGCTAAATCTATATCTGAACCTTCATTAATTCTTCCCTCAGCTAATGAGCCAAATAAGTATATCTCTTTACATCCTTCATTTTTAAGAATTCTCACGGCTTTTTCAATATCTTCTCTATAATCATGTGGAACTTCGCAAAATTGCTCTTTCAAATTTCTCCCCCCACTCAAATAATTAACCCAAAAAATTTCCTACTATTATTTTACCACGTTTTTCTTAAATTAGGCATTGCAGATAACGTTTGGCATTGCCGACCTCGTCAAAGCTTACAGGGAAGTGCTCATGCCCAGCCAGACTTGGCGGGCTAATGCACTGACCGACTTGGTTGCTTTGACGATGTGGCTCGGCATACTTCATGCTCTTTCTTCAGAGGCTTTGCTTCATGCACTACCTGCCCGAGCCCTTGCAGTAATGGTTTTGTTAGCTGATGTTGGCCGTCCCACGAAGCCGAGTCCGACAGGACGTCGGACACCCTGCAATCCCTCCCCCTACTCAATACCTACTAATATTTTAGAGTTAGTATTGGTAAAGTCTTGTTTATCTTTTCATGTTGGTTTATTGCTTTACCGCTAAACAATAATTCACATTGTCAAAGGCTGTAATAGGATGTTCTGAATTTAACTGGTTATATGTTTTGAAATATTGCTCTGTTATTTGTTCTGGCGTTAAATGCTCATAAATGAGGAAATTGCTGTCACCCAATAGTTTTTCCATCTCCAAGTAAGAGTAACTTGCAAGCATTTTTTCATTTGCTAAACCAGCCATTGCCACTTGCCTTTTAGCTCGTTCCCCTGCTTTTTGGGTATAAGTATCCTCATCCGGATAATCAAAAATAATACTACTACCTTTTGGGACAACACTTGAAATAATACTGATTGTGTGTGTAAAAACCTGTTTCGACAAATAGTAACTTATTCCAAGCAAACTGCAAAAACTAATATTTCTTTGATTAAACGCTGAACAGGTAAGTAATTTGCCTTTCCAACCGTTCTCCGTAAAGTCTACAGATACATAATGCAAATTGGAGGAGATTTCAGTAGCTACTGATTGGATGCGCTTTTGCTTATCAGAACTCATGAGAACATGGTCAAGTTCAAAAATTTGAATTTTTGATGCCCAGTCAGGCTGGCGATATGCAAATGTATCATATCCCGCAGCAAAAATCAAATATTGCTTTGCACCAATTTTCACAGCATTTGCAAGTGCTTTTTCTGCAAATGCCGCTCTGCCAAGTGGGGACGGAGATAGCTGATTGTCTACAATCCAACGCAGGGCTTCTTCCTGTGTACCCTTAAATGATGGATTAAAAAACTTGATACCTTTTGACATATTACTTGCAATTTGTTCGTATTCACTCTGCGTCAGAATGTTCTTTGCCAAGTAATCATCCAAATACCTTTTCTGTCTTTTGCACTGAATGATATGCTCTTGAAAATGCACTTATCAATGCCGTCATGCTTTTTTGTTCCATAAATTTCATCACCTCTACCATTTAATACCACTTAACTTCGATAAGTACAAGACTTGTATTTTCCCATATTTTGTGGTATAGTAAGAGTATAAGAAATTTAAAATTTACAAGTCGCCACAGTTATAATGTCGAGTTCTTTTATGCTTATAGCATAGCAAAAATACATAAGAGAGTTCGTAACATTCGGTTTTTAATTATACCTCCTGCTCGGGTCCTAGGAAATGAGACACATAAGGAGTGACCCAAGCAGTTGTTTTTTAAACCGACAGGACGTCGGGTGTTCCCCGGCCAATTTCGGCTAACGTTTGGCATTCAAGACGTCATCGTGCCCTAAGCGGGCTTTCTTTCCTTTATACTTTCGCCCGCGGGTGCGACTG
>DNNJ01000234.1:2840-5969 GCA_003487955.1 Clostridiales bacterium
GCACTTGGGCACGAGGATGTGGGCGCGTACTCTTCATGATTTTTCTTTCCTGATTCACTTCATGAATAAATACTTCCGTGGGCACTCTTCTATTTTTCAAACCGCGCCCCGTCAGCTTGAATGCTGTGTTATGTGAAGTGGTCTTTATCGATATACCGCAATGGGGATAACAATAGCTGCAGGCCCTTTAACAGTATCACTTAATTCATCGGGCATGGCTAAATCTTCTGGAAAATCCAGTTTCCTTCTTTGTTCGCGATTCAATCCCAAGTTCTTAAAACCCGAAAAAAGATCCACTAACTCAAATTCCTCTTCTTCAGTCAAAAGGCGTTGCACCTTACAAAATAACGTTAACTCACCAATCATTTGATCCTTTTCAACTCTAAGATATTTAGGACTGAGATAAGAAATTAATTTATAATCCGGGGAACTTTTAAAATTGAAAACACACGATATACCTTTATTACTTTGCATTTGCCCTAGGCTCTTTAATCCTTCCATTGCCACAGCCGCATCATTATCAATAATATTTTGGCCAGTAGTTGTTTCTATCATATTTGCCAACGACCCCATTTGTTCTACTAGATCAGTTAATCCATCGAATATGGAAAACCTAGCAGAAACATTTACTTCCAACATAGAATCACGTTTAATACCCTCCCCAAATATCCGGTGTGATTATTTCATAATAACTAAATGCTTGTTCGGACTCAAGGATACTATATAATTCTTGAAATAATGCAGAATCCGTCTTTTTTACACGTTTTATAACTTCACGGCCAGTGGTTTTTCCCTTATTTCCCTCTCCATGAAAACTGGCTACCTTTGCTCCTATCGAACCGCCACCAATATGTTCTTCCCTTTCGACGATTGTCTCCTCTTCATACAATTCACCCTTAATGGCAGATAAATAATCCTCTAAAAGTTGATTATCAAGATACATGAAATTCCTTAAAATATAAATTATAATCCCTCCTTTTTTCCCTTTAAGCCATTTCACATAACTCTCTCATACCCGACATTCAAGATATACGTTTTTTATTGTTGTATCCGAACTATTTCGGATATAAACGTTATACTTCGAATTAAATATAATGCATTCCCTGTACAATATGAAACCAGTAATAAATATTTTATTCCATAAATACTTTAGCTAAATCTATGCTCAACTCATCCACAAGAATACTTGCCAAAATCTTATCTCCTTTAATATAAGATTCTGGTTTAATATACTTTCCTTCTTTATATTTAAAAACGAGCAGTGTCTGATCAATTGGATGGACCACCCAGTATTCTTTAACCCCTACCCGTTCATATAAATCCATTTTAAGCTTGAGGTCTTTGCCGGCAGTATGCGGGGAGAGAACCTCTACGACCAAATCCGGAACACCTTTACAGCCTTTCTCATCTAATTTTGTTTGATCGCAAACAATAACCAGATCAGGCTGGACCACAGTCTGAATCAATTGATCCTCCTTATCTTCTTCCGGAATTCTGACATCAAATGGAGCAAGATAAACCTTGCAGGGTTTTCCTTCTAAAAACAGAAAAAACTGAACATACAAGGCGCCTAAAACTTCCTGATGTCTTCTGGACGGTGCTGGGGTCATATTATAAGGAACTCCGTCAATCAGTTCCCATCTTTCCTCATGGGACCAAGTAAGATAATCCCTATAGGTATACTTTTCTTTGGAAGCGGCTTCTGGTTTGGCTTCTTTGATCTTAAAATCCATACCTACCTCCCTCTCTTACTTGCGAGCGGTTAACTCATTAACACCGAGAAAGTTTCTTTCCTTTATTTCCTGACCCGTAAATAGGGGGAGAATAATCCTCAAACATATAATAGCAACAATATAAAACCACTGAGGTATACTTGTTTGTGTAAATTCTTTCCTGTAACATTATAATTATTCTATATTAACTAAACATTCCCTGCATTTTTATAATTTTATTGCCTAAATCGCTGGGCTCTTCCTTTCTTCCGCAATAATCTGAAAAGTAAGTTCTGCAATTACCTGGCCGTTTTTTACTATTTTTGTTTAGTTTTTGTTGAGAGAAGAATATTATCATAAATATAATTATATAGTTCTATGATTAATCTTACTAAAAAGGAGGAGATAGGGTGAGAACTTTTAAGATCATCAGCTTGTTATGTTTGGTTTTATTAATCCCGATCGGCATCTCTTTTGCCGAGACTGATGTAGAAGGTAGTAAAGATCCGCCTCTCTTTAATCGAATGCCCGGCTATTATATTGAAGGTTACGAAGACTTCGAGTTTAACAGCCTTGAGTTTATGGTTGATGAAGAAAAAGAGGTACTAATCGAAGGGCGCCACTACTTATTGAGTTATCACATTAAAGAGAATTCGAAAGTTGCCAGTCCTACACAGATTCTCCGTAATTATAGCAATGCTATTAAAGTTGAGGGCGGACAGGAAGTTTTTAATAATTCTTATGTCGATGAAGTCACACTAAAAATAACTAAGAATAATATAGAAACCTGGGTTAAGGTCACAGTTTTTAACGGCGGAGAAGATTACACCGTAAATATTGTTGAGAAAGAAGCAATGAAACAACATATTGTGGCAAATGCCACCAGTCTGGCCAATAGTATCCGCAATTCCGGCAAAGTAGCAGTTTATGGTATTTTCTTTGATACAGGTAAATCTGAAATTAAGCCCCAATCTGAGGAGGCCTTGAAGGAAATCGCTAAATTACTTCAGACTAATCCCCAATTAAAACTTTATGTGGTTGGCCATACCGATAACGTCGGTAATATCGAGTATAATATGAAACTTTCTATGGAACGGGCAAATGCGGTCGTAAAAACACTTATTTCGAAGCATTCCATAGTGGCTTCCAGATTACAGGCTTTCGGTGTTGGGCCCCTAACCCCTGTTGCTTCGAATAAGACAGAAGAAGGTCGCGCCTTGAACCGTCGAGTTGAATTAGTTGAACAATGAATAGAGTATAAGAACAGGGTCATAAAAAATTAAAATTTAAGCTTTTGACCGCTAATCGATAATAGCAGGTAATTTTAAAGTACTATTGAATATAAATTATAGAAATCGGGTTTAGGTGAGTCAACAAGCCTCGGAGGCCATTTTTTAGGTAGTCGCTCACGCTGGCT
>DNNJ01000197.1 GCA_003487955.1 Clostridiales bacterium
AGGTGAATTTAACCGGAGCCGTTGGAACTGCTGATAAAAAAGTATTGGAGAACAGGCCTATCACCAATCTTGGACAAGGATTGCAGGGCGTTATTCCAAACCTGCAGGTAAACCAATCCAGCTACTCACCCGGTAAAGGCTCTTCTTTTAACATCAGGGGGACCACTTCGCTTAATGGAGGCAGCCCGCTTGTTTTGGTTGATGGCGTTGTGCAGGACCCCAATCTCATCAATCCGAATGACGTTGAAAGTGTTTCGGTACTGAAAGATGCCGCGTCAGCTTCTATTTACGGAGCACGTGCCGCTTATGGTGTCATATTAATTACTACAAAAAATGGAAAAAAAGACCAAAAACCAACTTTAAATGTAAACACCTCCTATTCACTCACCTCACCTTCCAACATTCCCAAATACGCTGATAGCTGGGAATATATTACTTACATGAACCTGGCAAGTAAAAATGCGGGAGGTGGCGACTACTTTGATCAGCGCTTAATGAAATATGCAAAGGCATACTATGATGATCCGGTAAATAATCTTCCGGTGTATTATGACCCGACAATCGATACAGACGGCAAATACAAATATGCCGGCAATACAGATTGGGCAAAGGAACTTTATAAAAATGCCACTCTGCAACAATACAATGTCAACTTACAAGGTGGGTCAGAATCAGTAAGGTATTATGTTTCGTATGGTTTCATGAATCAAGGAGGTTTTTTAAATTCTTTCGATG
Source organism: Clostridiales bacterium (assembly GCA_003487955.1). Classification (GTDB taxonomy): domain Bacteria; phylum Bacillota; class Clostridia; order Tissierellales; family Sedimentibacteraceae; genus Sedimentibacter. Next base: position 736 of record DNNJ01000197.1, read on the forward strand.
ATAAATACCAACGACACAACATCGCCATGAATGTGAATGCGGATGTACTGCCGTGGTTGACATTCGCTGCAAAAACTAAATACACGCACGGCAGCGAACTACACCCCTCGGGCGGTAGTAATGGTTGGTCCGGCATATCGGAATATAGCGGTCAGTTAAAAAATGACTTACGCCCCCTTATGCCCGTTAGGCATCCCGATGGTAATTGGGCTGGACAAGGCAGCTTTACAAACCCGTTTGCAGTTGGGGCCGAAGGTGGATATGACAAAAGGAAAGTAAACGACCTGTGGCTTACAGGGGTTGTGACCATCAAACCAATAAAAGATTTAAACATAAACCTGGATTACACGTTCAATCCGTATTCGTGGAACAAAGAACGTACTTCCCGACTTTTTAGAGAATATTGGGCAGAACCGGGTAAATACAATATTTATCCGTGGGTAAACCCCAACTCGGTAGCGCTTGAAAACAACAATGATTATTACACTGCATTAAACGCTTTTGCAGATTACACAAAAAACTTTAATAATCACAATATCAAAGTTCTAGTAGGATATAACCAGGAGGTCAAAAAACTAAAATGGTTCTATGCCAAACGTGAAAACCTTATTGACAACGACTTGCCGGCAATCAATCGCGCCACAGGTGAAGACTATGTTGACGGCAAATCAACGAGCTGGGCAGTACAAGGTGTTTTCTACCGATTAAATTATGACTATGCAGGAAAATATTTGTTAGAACTCAACGGAAGATACGACGGTTCCTCCAAATTTCCATCGGGCGATCGCTTCGCATTTTATCCATCAGTATCCCTCGGCTGGAGGATGAGTGAAGAGCTATTTTGGGAGAACTTAAAAACAACCATCGCTGACGCAAAAATAAGAGCATCTTACGGTTCACTTGGTAATCAAAATCTCAGTGACGCTGACGGAAACTTCCCTTACATCTCCAATTATAACATAAATACGGCAACAAATTATATTCTAGGGAACGGGCTTCCTGTTAGTATAACCGCAGGCGCATTGGTAAGTCCCAATTTCACGTGGGAAAGAGTAAACCAATGGAATGCAGGACTGGATTTAGCATTCTTGACAAATAAATTAACAGCCAGCTTCGATGCATATCAACGAAGCACAATCGGCATGTTAACGGCGGGAAAACCGCTACCAGCTATTTTGGGAACTGGTGTTCCACGCGAAAATGTTGCCGATCTTAAAACATATGGCTGGGAAGCTATTTTTACTTGGCGTGACAACGTTGGAGACTTTTCGTACAACGCATCATTCAACATTGCCGATGCCCAGTCAGAAATCACTAAATTCGACAACCCAACAGGCGACCTCGCAAATTATTATGTCGGAAGGAAAATTGGGGAAATATGGGGGTATAAATCGAATGGACTTTTCCAGAGCGAAGCTGAAATCACTCAACACGTTAGTCAAGCTAAGCTTTATGGAGGAGATTGGAATCCTGGAGATGTCAAGTATGAAAACATTAACGGTGACCAGGAAATTTCATGGGGTAAAAATACACTTGACGATCACGGTGATTTAAGCATTATAGGGAATAACACCCCTCGCTTTCAATACGGTTTAACGGTTGGGGCTGCATGGAAGGGATTTGATGCGAATGTGTTTCTTCAGGGAGTTGGGAAGAGAGACCTCTGGATTTCAGGACGCTTCTTTGGTATTGGAAGTGAATGGGATGTCCCAATGAAAGCCACATTGGATCACTGGACCGTGGAAAATCCAAACGCCAAATTACCCCGTCCATACATCAACGGAGGACATGGAAACAGGCAGACCTCCACTCTGTATCTGCAAAATGCCGCTTACACCCGCTTAAAACAACTAAGCTTTGGTTATACTATTCCTCAGGAAATCACTCAAAAAATCGCCATAAGCAGAGCCCGCATCTATTTTACAGGTCAGAATTTGCTTACGTTTACAAAACTGAGCAATCTATACGACCCCGAAAATACCGATTTAATGGGATATCCAATACCTAAATCATTCTCATTTGGTCTCGACATCACCTTCTAAAAAATTCAGTAAAAATATGAATACAAAACATAAAACATTAATTTTTCTAGTAGGTTTAGCACTTTCGTTCACAGCGTGCGACATCACAAACACTGTTCCAGAAGATGCTATTACTGATTTGAACTACTGGAAAAAAGTTGAAGATCTAAAGCAATACGCCAACAACTTCTACACAACCCTCTCAGGACCTAGTCAATGGTATGACAACACAAGCGACAATTGTGTGACAAATTCGCCTGACAACAGGCTATTCAACAATATGACGGTACCCGGCACCGGTGGCGGCTGGGCAAGTGGAAACTGGACAAATATCCGAAACATCAATTATTTCCTGCAACGCTATCAGACCGTTGAAGGAGATTCCAAAGAAATAAACCAGTACGTGGGTGAGATGCGTTTTTTCAGAGCACATGAGTATTTCAACAAGGTAAAAACTTTCGGGGATGTTCCCTGGGTCGATAAGGATTTGACAACAACTGACGAGGACATCCTAATGAAACCCCGTGACCCACGTAAATTTGTCATCGATAAAATTATTGAAGACCTGGAATTTGCTGCTGCTAATTTGAAGGATGCCTCTGAATTAGAAAATGGACGATTAAACAAATACTCTGCATTGCAGTTTCTTGCACGCGTGGCCTTATACGAAGGCACCTACATGAAATACAGGAATATAGGCGGATGGCAGTCTTACTTGGAAAAAGCGTCAAGTGTATCGGATCAAATTATCAATAGCGGTAAATACGCCATTGTGAAAGGAAATGCGCCTTATACGTTTGAAGGTTATCCTTTATTTTACAGGCAACAATTTATCCAGGAAGACCTAACGTCAAATAAAGAAAGTGTGTTGGCCCGCATTTATCTTAAGGACAAATTAATGCATGGGTTATCGCGTTCGGTGAATGAAACGGGTTGGGGCATTAGCAAAGATTTTATTGAGAGTTTTCTTTGTATAGATGGCAAACCCATCTCATTAAGCAGCCAGTATCAAGGTGACGAATCCACAGAAAAAGAATTTCAAAACCGTGACCCGAGGCTCAGGAATATGGTGGATAATCCCAAATTACCCTATTTTTTAAACGGGACTGTGCCTATCTCTTACCCAGTAACTTCTATTGCTGTCAATTCATGCCCTACCGGTTATATGGCCTCCAAATTTAGAGATCCTGTCCCTGCGCAAAATGAGGCAAATCAAACGACTTATGACTGGTACGTTTTCCGCTATGCAGAAGTTCTGTTGATTAATGCGGAAGCAAAGGCAGAATTAGGCACCATCACACAAGAAGACCTGGATAAAACTATCAACCAATTACGCGCACGCCTGGATGAACCCGGAAAATTCCAAATGGGCCGCCTGTTCATGAATCCGCCCGTTGATCCCTTAGCAAAAATTAATGGAACTCCAAGATATGGCTATGAGGTTTCCCCTCTAATTTATGAAATAAGGAGAGAACGTAGAATTGAGCTCGCATTCGAAGGTTTCCGATGGGACGATATCGTAAGATGGAAAGCTGGAAAACTGATTGAAAACCCGAAAACAATGGTGGGTATTACAGTAAACAACAATGTCGAGGAGAAATATATTCAATTCAACGATGGGACCAACCCATTCACAGGAAGATCATTTTATGAAACCACTGACTGGGACGGAAAACTAAAAAAAATGTTAGCTGTATATGCAGATATGAACAGAACGTGGGACGATAAGTTATACTTAGACCCACTTCCAACCGACCAGATGCAGCTGAATCCTAATTTAACCCAAAATCCAGGATGGGACTAATTATTTATTCATTTCTAAAGGCTGGCTTAATTTTAAGTCAGCCTTCTAATTTTAAAATATTCAATAAAAAATGAAAGTTTTAAATATTAAGAAAATTTTATTTTTCTGTTTTATTGCTTCAGCATTTTTTTCATGCAAAACGAATACAAACATCGCGCCTCCCGAACCCGTTTATCCTGTTCCTTCGGACAATCAATTAGCTTGGCACGAGATGGAAATGAATGCTTTTATTCATTTCACTACGAATACATTCACAGATCTTGAATGGGGTTACGGTGACGAAAAAGAATCAATTTTCAATCCTACCGCATTAAATGTCGATCAATGGATGACAAATATAAAAGAGACCGGATTCAAAGGGGTTATACTGACATCAAAACACCATGATGGTTTTTGTTTATGGCCGTCCGAATTCACGGAACACTCTATAAAAAACAGTCCTTATAAGAATGGCCAGGGAGATATCGTGAAAGAAGTGAGTGACGCATGCAAGAAACACGGTTTAAAGTTTGGAGTTTATCTTTCCCCCTGGGACAGAAATCATAAAGATTATGGGAACCCCGACTATATTTTCTATTACCGTAATCAAATAAAAGAACTATTTACAAATTATGGTGATATTTTTGAAATGTGGTTCGATGGTGCAAACGGAGGAACAGGGTATTATGGAGGTGCAAGGGAAACCAGAAATATTGACAGGGAAACTTATTATGACTGGCCTACCACACTACGTCAAGTAAAAGAACTTCAGCCGAATGTCCTTTTCTTCAGTGATGCAGGCCCTGATATTCGTTGGGTCGGAAATGAGCAAGGGTATGTCAATGAAACAAATTGGAACACGATCACTCCTGACACATTATATGCAGGCAAATCGGGCATCAGCAAAATTTTAAATACAGGCTCTATTGACGGAACCAATTGGATACCAGCGGAAGTAGATGTATCAATCAGGCCGGGGTGGTTTTATCATGAAAGCGAAGATTCTTTAGTAAAAACTCCGGAAGAGTTATTTGACATTTATCTTACTTCTGTGGGAAGAGGTTCGGTTCTGTTATTGAATATTCCACCTGACAAAAGAGGCTTGATACACGAGAACGATGTCAAGTCTCTTAAGGGCTTTAAACAGCTCTTGGATGAGGCATTTTCGAACAACTTGACTGAAGGCGCGAAGCTAAATGCAAGTAATTATCGTGGCAAATCAAATAACTATGCACCTACTAATCTTATTGACCACAAGAAGGATACTTACTGGACAACTGACGACGATGTCATCGCTGCCGATTTAGAAATCTTATTAAAAGAACCGCAACTTGTTTCATACATTTTATTACAAGAACATATTAAACTGGGTCAACGGGTGAAATCTTTTTCAATTGAGACATGGGACGGTCATAAATGGGAAAAAGCAACTACGGGCACAACCATTGGACATAAAAGAATTCTTAAAATTGATCCTGTAACTACATCAAAAATAAGATTGAGTATTCTCGACTCCAAAGCCTCCCCTGTATTGGCAAATGTTGAACTGTATTGATTTTGATGTTTCAATTAATTGAACTGTTTCAATTGAGAAAAGAGAATCGTTTAGACGGAAGATTACAGCAAACGAAGTAATTATGCTAAAAAACATCTAT
>DNNJ01000392.1:0-551 GCA_003487955.1 Clostridiales bacterium
TGAACATTTTCAACATATACCCCTTCAGGCATTTTTAAATCCTTTGGAGCAAAGTTCCAAATAGCTTTTATGCCACAGCGCACCAATTGCTCGGCAACTTGCTGACTTACACTCTTTGGAGTACAGATAACTGCAATATCTATATGTTCATTTTTAAGGAATTCTTCCATATTGTCAGAATCCAATATTAATGCATCCCTAATAGAAAATCCTTTAAGCTTCGGATTTTTGTCGAACAACGCAACAACTTCATAGTCAGCTTCATAGAATCCTGTATAATTTGCAATTGCCTGGCCTATATTTCCTGCACCCACAATTATAATTTTATACTTTTTGTCTAAACCTAATATCTTTCCTATTTCGTTGCGCAAATTACCCACATCATAACCGAAGCCCTGCTGTCCGAACCCGCCAAAGTTATTTAAATCCTGTCTTATCTGTGAAGCTGAGAAGCCAGTCATTTCACTTAGTTCTCTTGATGAGGTTTTGTTAATTCCAACTTTGTTTAATTCCCCTAAGTACCTGTAATATTTAGGTAACCTTCTTATTAC
>DNNJ01000392.1:802-5115 GCA_003487955.1 Clostridiales bacterium
TACTTTGCAACACATTTTTTAACAATCTCATGGATAATTTTTTCACAATTCCTTGTTATAAGTTTTTAATAATAACACTTTCCATAGAATTAACTGTTTCTTCACAAGCATCCCAACATTTTTTTAGAAAATTACAGATAAAGGTCCATGTCATAATATCTGTAGCATTTAAAGGTGTAAGATGCAGCTTTCTTACAATTTCAATATAAAGCTCATCTGCCTCTTCCTTTAATATGTTAACTTTAATTATTCTATTGTGTATTTCCCTTGATTTTTTAAAATTTTTAAATTCTTTGAATATTACTATTAATTCTTTACAAATAATTAAAATTAATTCAGAAAACTTTAACACATCTTTTTTGATAATTCTTACATTATACATATACAAATGAATAAGCACATCTTCAATAGAATCTGTTATATCATTAATTTTATGTATCAAAAGTAAAATATCTTCGCGTTCAATAGGAGTAATAAATTCTTTTGCAAGCCTTTTAATTATTTCATGACCTTTTTTATCGGCTGTTTGCCCTATATCATGCATTGATTTCATGTTTTTTTGCAAGGTATCTTTATTGAAATTTTTTAATGTATCATCTAAGAGCTTTGCAGCACTATAACAGTATTCCGTTAATTTAATAAAACCATCAAAATAATAAAAATTATTCTTTTTCGCCATATTTTACCTCTATAAAATAGTCATAAACAACTTAACCATTAGAAAGCCTATGAGCCCGCATCCCGGAAAGGTCAAAATCCATGTCATAACCATTTCGCTGACAATCCCCCAATTTACCGAAGATAATCTTTTTGCTGCTCCCACTCCCATTATTGCTGCAGTCTTGGTGTGAGTAGTGCTTACAGGTATGCCGGTCATGGAAGAAACAAATAAGCAGAAGGCAGCGGCCATATCTGCAGAAAAACCTTGATATTTTTCAAGTCTGCACATATCCATTCCAACCGATTTAATTATTCTATAACCTCCTATTGCTGTTCCAAGCCCCATAATTGCCGAACATAAAATAATCATCCATACAGGAATTTGAAAGGTACTTACATTTGCCCTTCCATCAGCTAAAAAAATTACAAGCATGAATACTCCCATGAACTTTTGTCCGTCTTGAGCACCGTGCATAAATGACATGGCTGCTCCGCCGGCTATCTGTGCATTTTTAAAAAATGTATTTGCCCTTGACCTGCTTATTGGTCTGAAAATCAGCTCTGTTATTCTTACTATGATCCCGCCCGTTCCGAAACCTAAAAAAGTAGAAAATGCTAAGCCGTACAATACTTTTACCCATTCACTAAAGTTTATTCCTCTAAGTCCGTTATGCAAAGCGATGGCAGCACCGGATATGCCTGCTATTAATGCATGACTCTCACTGGTTGGTATTCCGAACCACCATGCGGCAGTTGCCCATATTACGATTGCAAATAAGGATGCGCATAATGCAACCAGTGCATCATTGGTACCTTCAAAGTCAACCATGCCGTAAATTGTTTGAGCTACTTTGGAATTTATCATTGTCATAAAAAAAAGTCCTAAAAAATTAAATATTGCAGCCATAAAGACAGCCGATTCAGCTGACATAGAACGTGTGGAAACACATGTGGCAATGGCGTTAGGTGCATCTGTCCAACCATTGACCAAAATGACTGCCAAGGTTAGAATTGTTGTTGTCATCAACATGGGCTCCGTTGTAATCTTAAGTAAAAAATCCGGAAATGATATAGACATGTCTTTCTCCTGTAAATCAAATATTTATCCACAGCTTAAACAGAGGGAGATATTCTATCCCGTTATAAATAATATAAAAGTTTTAAGGAATTATGATAAAAAATATTAACCTCTGAAGTTCTGTAACGCTTTAATGACGAGTTGAATATTATATTCGTAAGACTAATTTTGGGAGGATTTTAATGAAAAAATTTATTTCTCTACTTATTGTTTTGCTGCTTATTACATCCGTCTTACTTACGGGATGTAGTGAAAAACCAACTGAGCTTCAGAAGGTTCGCCTGATAGAAGTAACTCACTCTATTTTTTATACACCTCAGTATGTTGCACTTGAAATGGGATTGTTTGAAAAGCAAGGCCTAAATATCGAACTGACCAACGGCGGAGGGGCTGACAAATGTATGGCAGCCATGGTAAGCGGTGAAGCCGATATAGCTTTTATGGGACCGGAGGCCAGCGTCTACGTCTACCTTCAGGGAAGAGATGACTTGGCAGTTAACTTTGCACAGCTTACACAAAGAGATGGCTCATTCATAGTTGGAAGAGAAAAAGATGACAACTTTACAATTGACAAATTGAAAGGTCATACAATTCTTGGAGGCAGAAAAGGCGGAATGCCGTTAATGGCATTGGAATATGTATTAAAACAAAATAACCTGACTCCCGGCGTGGATATTGATGTGAGAACAGATGTTCAATTTGATATGATGGCGGGAGCATTTGCTTCAGGAGAAGCAGATTATACCACTCTGTTTGAACCATTGGCTTCATCATTTGAACTTCAAGGAAACGGATATGTTGTTGAATCCGTAGGAAGATTAGCAGGATATATCCCTTATACATGCTACAGTGCATTGGAAAGTTATATTGAAAAGAATCCGGAAATTATTCAAGGATTTTCAAACGCCCTATATGAAGCAATGGTTTGGGTGGATGAACATAGTGCAAAGGAAGTAGCTGAGGTTATACTGCCTCAATTTGCTGACACTGATGTTGAATTCTTAGCTGAAATTGTTCAGACTTACAGGGAGCTAGAAGCTTGGAACCCAGACCTGGTTCTTGGGGAGGATGGATATAACAGACTTATTGACATAATAAAGTTAGCCGGTGAAATAGAAGAAGGCGCTCCGTATTCAGAAATTCAAACACCTGACTTCGCAATAAAGGCAAAAGAAAACTACAAAAAATAAGCATAAAAAATCCGAGGAATACTCCCTCGGATTCTTCTTAGCAGGGACATTCCTTCAACGCTTGCCCTCAAAGACTTTCCCTCCGTTGAAGGTGTGTCCCTCTTCCTTAGTACTGGTTAAACACCGGTGTTACGTTACTATCCTCAAAATATAATCCTGCTTGTTCAAAAGACAATCCTTCAACATTAAACTCAACTTCTCCTATGTCATACTGCTCTAAACAAAGCACTACTATTGAATTCATATCCTTGAAGTCTTCTTCCGACAAATTAACTGCTTCAACTCCTAAATTAACTACAGCAGTATCTCCGACAACTTTAACATCCCTTAGATTAATGCCCACAGGTATGTTGTTGCTGAGAGTTGTATCTGCAGGGGGTCCTTCAAATAGTTTTTCAACAACATAAGCTGCAGGATTGCCCACTTTAGCTGCTGAAAATGTTATAGGAACATAGTGCCCCATTACTTCAGTATCGGGAGCTTTGTAATAAACAGTATAATTTACTCCATCTGCCGAGCCGTACAGATTAATATTTTCCCTTTCGAAACTTGTATTGATTGCATATCCATTGGAAAGGGAAGACAATGCCTGCCCGTCAACCAATAATTCAACTTTATCAATGGTCGGGAATTCTGTAAGTGCATATGTAATGGCAGAAATCATATTTTCTTCCTGTTTAAATGTAGAAGTATTTAAAATATTTTTACTGAAATCCACTCTACATGCGCCGTCCTTAATAGCCATACCTCTTATTTCAGTACCTTCAGGAATTACGCCATGAAGTCCCGATTGTGCAATTCTTTTTTCAGTTTCATTTCCTGCAACCATACTTCTAAGTGTTGCTTTTGCAATTCCTTCTTCCCACGGAATTGTTGTGTTTACCGGGACCACAAAGCCGTATTCATCTTCATAATATGCCATTATGTTTGTCATATTAGCTTCTTCAATAGGAATTGTAACAGTTTCTATGACTTGTTCCAATGCTTCTTCCAATGCTTCTTCTCCGATTGTGTCTTCAACAATTTCAAAATCTGTCAAATCAGACAAATCGGCTACATCCGGATTATTTTCGTCCTTCAGACCTACCATCATATCTAAGGTGCCGCACGCAGTTAAGCATACTGCAATAAAAATAATCAATATCAGAGATATTATTTTATTATGAGCCAATTTCATACCCTCCTCACGCCTTATATATATTATTATATTTGGCATGTACCGAAAGTATGACTTTAAATAATTAAATAAATTACATACCTTTAAAATAGGGTTAGGTCATTTTTATTATTCCGGTCATTAAACCTCTTTTTCCTTTTTGGCCTCTGTGGGAAAAGAACAAATCATTGTGGCATTTAGTGCACAAACCTGCAATATCAATGTTTTT
>DNNJ01000392.1:5444-5932 GCA_003487955.1 Clostridiales bacterium
GATATAAACATATCTGCAACATCTTTATCAACTTCAAAGCAGCACTGTCCTAAAGAAGGGCTTATGGCTGCCCTTAAGTCCGAAGGATTGCTGCCAAGGTCTGCTAATGCCTTTATCATTTTTCCCGTAATATTTTTCATTGTTCCTTTCCATCCTGCATGACTGAGTCCGATTATTTTTTTCACGGGATCATAAAAGAATACTGCATTGCAGTCTGCATGGAATGACATCAATGCAACATTTTTCTTGTCTGTATAAAGGCCGTCTATATCAGTGTATTTAGCTTTCTTCATAATTCTGCCCTTATCATTTTCTGTTACATATCTGATGTTATCTGTGTGAGATTGAAATGTTTTAACAATGTCCTCTGCTTTGATATTTAATCGTTCAGTCATTATATAGTAATTTTTCCTTACATCTTCTTCATCATCGCCTGTATTAAAACCTAAGTTCATGGATTCAAAGTCACCTTTGCTGACACCGCCTTT
>DNNJ01000412.1 GCA_003487955.1 Clostridiales bacterium
CCTGTTGCTGTAACTTCTCCTCCACTTATAGTGATGATAGCTTCATTACCACCGACTCCTACTACACCTGATGCTGTAACCTTTCCCCCGCTTATGGTTATGATACCCCCATTACCTCCTATTCCTATCCCTGCTCCACTACTTCCATTTGTTGCTGTTACTGTCCCTCCGTCTATGGTAATGGTACCTCCGTCACCACCGATTCCTACTTTACCTGATGCTGTAACTGTTCCACCACTTATGGTTATAATAGCCTTATTGCCTCCTATGCCTGTACCATATCCACTTATTGCTGTTATTGTCCCTCCGTCTATGGTAATGGTACCTCCGTCACCACCATCACCTCCTGTAATACCTGTACCGCTATACTTTCCTATAGCATCAAGCTGTGCTTCATCATCATTTAAGCCATCTGCTTTATTTATTGTAAGTTGAACACCTTTAGGAACACAAATAGCAGCATCTGCATTATTACTTGTAACTTCTACTTTATTAAATCCGCTTATGTATAGTTTATTATCAAACTCACCGGCGTTTGTAAAATCTATACCATTATTCTCAAAAGACGCCTTAATGTTTACATCCTCAATGGTCAACTCAATGGCCTGCTCTCTTTCCCCCTCCATTGTTATACATGTATTATTATGTATGATAGATGCATAACTCGCTATTGTAACTTTACTTACATCTTTAGAGATAGTAACAGTGCCTGAATAGTCTTCGGAAAGCTGAAATCTTTTGTCGTCTTCATCAATAGTGAAATCACCCTTCGGTATAATTGCAGCTCCACTGGTTATCTTTGCGAATGAATCTGCAAATATATCTAAGCTTGTTGTTGTGTATGAATCTTTTATTGCAAAAGCCTCATTCCCATTATTCAAGAGCAATAAAATCAATGTAACACCAATAAACAATATTATTTTTCTAATTCTTAAAGATTGTCCTTTCATATTTCACCTCATAAATTATATTGATATATTATTTTGATTTTAACTGATTCAGCATTATATTAATTAAGTTATTACCATATAAAGCAAGCTGAAAAGAACCCTTTTTTAAACACCAGTCATAAATAACTCCACGTATACAAGTTGTAAGGAAATTTATAATATCTTCTGTTAATAAATCTGAAGTGATTTCACCATTTCTCTGTGCTTCTTCAATTAATCTACCAAAGACATGATAGTATACTCTATCTGATTCGATTAAAAATCTATGTGTAGTTAAATCCTTAATTTGCGAGGAATAAATAGCGGACATAAATTCTAATCCTATTTCTTTTTCCATAATTTCAAAGATATAATTGATAAATGAAGTTATTTTGTCAAGTGTACTTTTATACTCTTTATTTATTTGAGTAAACTTTGTATAAGCTTCATCCACCATAGGAACCATATTGATAATTAGTTCTTCCTTAGTTTTAAAATGAGTATAAAAACCTCCCTTAGAAGAATTTGCTCTTTCTACAACATCATCAACAGTTACATTAAAATAACCTTTTTCAACAAACAGTTCTTTAGCAGCTTCTATAATTCTTTTTTTTGTTTTAATTGATTGCAGAGTTCTTTTATTCATTTCAATCCCCTTTATTATAAAATTTCACAGACTGTAGTCTCTATATAATTATACGATTTTTGTAAATTCATGTCAATATTTATAATAAAAATTCCCTCAATCTTATTAATCGAGGGAATATATCTTGGAATCTTTTATCCACATCTTTATAATCTTCTCCTAATATTTAAGCATCTGATTGTTTTGAAAGAAATCCTCCCAAGGGTCCTTTCCTTCAATTCTTATTAGGGCATCCTCCATATTTATGCCGTCGGGTGCAACGGTATATAGCTCATCCCATGAGATGGGCATTGACACCTTAGCTCCTTTTCTTGCTCTTAATGAATAAGGGGCAATACTTGTAGCCCCTCTTGCATTCCGAATCCAGTCTATAAATATTTTGCCTTTTCGCTTAGCTTTTCTTACATTGCTTGTATATCTGTCCGGCCACTTATTCTCCATTACTTCTGCAACCTGCCTTGCAAAAGCGTGAAATTTATCCCAATCAGCAGACGGCTTTAAAGGAAGAACTACATGGTAACCCTTCCCGCCGCTAGTCTTAAGATATGAGTTTAAATTAAGCTCATCAAGTACACTTTTGATGTCCATAACCCCTTGGCGAACTCTGTCTATATCCATTCCTTCGTCCGGGTCTAAATCAAATACCATCATATCCGGCTTTTCAAGATTATCAACACTGCTTCCACAAGTATGAAATTCCAAGGTCCCCATCTGAGCCTCGAATATGAGTCCTCTTGCATTCTCAATATAAAAATATTCCACTGTTTCATCATTGCCGGTGGGAATATGCATCGTAATAATTCCTTTGCTGCCCGGACCGGGATGTTTTTTATAAAAACATGCCTGAGATACACCTTTGGGACAACGAACAATGCTTAAAATTCTATGTTTTACATAGGGCAGCATTCTCTCCGAAGCTTTTGAATAGTATCGAACTACATCTTCCTTTGTAATTTTAAGTTCATTGAATATTATCTTATCCGGGCTTGAAATTTTTACTCCTTCAATAATAAGACCTTGTGGCTTCGTCATATTTGCCTCTTTTGAATTTTCCATAACTGTTTCATTTTCTGCATTCAATTTCTGCTGAATGTCACTCTCCAGCCTTTCCCTTCTTATGGTTTTGGGTTCCTTATCTATTCTTAATCCTTTATAGCTTGCCTGCCTTAACAAGTTTTCTTTTGTCCACTCTGTAAATTTAATTTCTGCTGCCAATTCTGGTTTTAGCCATGTTACCTTTTCATTTGACCTTATTTTAGGTTCTTCTTTAAATGGAGCATCCATTCTTTTTAAATTTTTAAATTTTTCCTCAAGAACTTTCATTTCATTTTCGCTTATACCGGTGCCTGCACGTCCTGCATATATTAATTCCTCACCCTCATAAACCCCAAGAAGCAGGGAGCTTACTCCGCTTGTTCTTTTATCTGAAAGGGAATATCCTCCAATAACAAACTCCTGTCTTTTATCGCATTTAATTTTTATCCAGTCATCATTCCGATTTCCGCTGTAAACAGAATCTGCTTTTTTACCCATTATACCTTCCATGCCTGCTTCGCAGGCTGCAGCAAAGCTTTCCTTTCCGTATCCTTTCACATAACGGCTGTAGTAAAGATTTTTGGGTGCATCCTTCATTAAATTTTCAAGCTTTTCTTTTCTGTCAATTAATGAGCGTCCTCTAATATCCTCTCCATCAATGGCAAGAAGATCAAAAACAATATAGGTTAGAGTATGAGATTCTTGATTTTTTAAATAGTTTTGCAAAGCCTGAAAATCTGTCTTGCCTGATTCATCCGCAATAACTATTTCACCGTCTAAAACCATTGCTCTGCCTTTAGCGAAATCTCTAAGATAAGAGGCTATTGTAAAAAACCTTTTAGTAATATCATTTCCATTTCTTGTTATGAGACGGACACTGCTGCCTTCCACAAATGCCAAAACCCTGTATCCGTCATATTTCATCTCATATAGCCACTCCCCTTCGGGAATGGTATTAACTAATTTGGCAAGCTGCACATCTGCC
>DNNJ01000391.1:0-7947 GCA_003487955.1 Clostridiales bacterium
CAAACCGTAGTTCAAGGGAACATTTTTGATCTCTTTTATGTCTTAATAACAATTTATTCTAAATTTTCTCATTCACTAGTTGATTTCTATTACTTCATATTTCTACATATTCATTTTGCATAATTGACATATGTATTTTGAGAGAGTCCGTTGATGAAGCCTAATGCTCCAAGAGTATTATAACCAAAGTTACTACTAAAAATAGTCCATTGATCCATGTTTTTTTTGTTTTTTCCATAGTGAACCTCCTTATTTTTCTAGTTTTATTATTTGTTTTTGTTGTTCAATCGTACTCTTCATTATAACAACTTCATGAAATAAAGGGAATCCAGTAAATACTGTTGTTGCTGATCCTCTGCCAGTTTCCAAAGTAAGCGTTTCATGGAAATTGTTGATTCTCCCATACTCACTTTATTAATGAGTTTATCAAATCTTAGCCTTGTATTCTTATCAGCTAAACCCTTAAAATAGCCCCATACATGCTGGGCTGCATTTACAGCGTTTTTAGGCTTGACCGGCGTCATCAACGCCTCATCAATTAGCCTGTAAAATTCTATAACAGGGTATCTGTTCTTGTCTTTCAATAGCTGTCTTATGTCCTGGTATCCTTTTGGAGCGTGTTCCAGAACCAAATATTTATAACGTTCCCATTCTTTTTCCAGTCGTTGGATTTTGGGTGAAGCAATTGTATTGATACATTTTAATGCAGACAAATTTTTGTCCTTAACTTCCACCATGATGTCTACATCCTGCGTTGGAAGCTGTTTATAAAACTGGAAAAAACCTTCTACATCCAATGTGGCAGAATGAGAGCCCGGCCTTTTACCGTCATCCTGCTGTGGATAATGTAGCTTTTGGGGACCATCCGATTGCTTCCAGGTGCTTGCGCATGCAGTGATCCATTCAATGTCGGAACGGGTGTTGTCTGGATTCACTTGATGATGAAGGTTGTCAAATACTACGGGGATACCTTCGCTTTCTCCAATAGAAAGAACATCGGATATGGCATACTGACGGTCATCGTTTTCAATCACCAGTCGCTGCCGGATGTTTTCATCCAAACAACGATAATGCTGGACAAAGCGTTTGAGGGCATCGGTTTTGTCACCATAAATGCCACCGATGTGGAGAACAATCTTGTGTTCTTTTCCCAAGCCCATTGCATCTAAAAATCGTGCATGATACCTCAAGTCTTCCACTGCCCGTTCTACCACCGCTTCATCCGGTGAATTCAGTACGGTGTATTGCCCTGGGTGCATTGAAAGGCGTATGCCGTTTGTTATTGCTTTACGCCCAATTTCCTTTAGCTTACCGCTGAATATTTCCCACCATTTTACCGTATTCACAGGGTGTGAACCAAACGGTATGATATCTGAGCTGATACGAAAAAGCTTGATACCGTTTTGTATGTTATAGTCTAATGTTTTATCAAGCGCTTCTAGGTTTGATTGAATTAAGCCCATTAAAACATCAGAGGAAACGTTTTTCATCGTGCAGGTTCGCTGTTTTATCCCCGAAACGCCAACAGTTAGACAGGCGTAGCCAATATTCATATGAAACCCTCCAATAGCTATCTAACGCTAAAAATTTTACTAAACTATGACAGATATCCAACCTGACCACACAACCTCGCAAAAGCTGAAAAAACATCTAACACTTCATAAGGACATAAAACCCCTCACAACCTTTGACAACGGTAAGGAGTTTACTTTACTTTTTTATCTTTTGGGAAATAATTTTATCTCCTTCTGAAACAATTCTGTTGTGAGCTCTGATGTGAAATCCATCACCTTGTGCCACTCATTTTTGAACTTGAAAAATAACTCGCCGTTAATTTCTTTTATTGGGCAAGTATATTTTCCCCATCCCGTGGTAATCTGAACCCACTTCAAAATGCGGTTAATACTCAATACTAACATTTTTACCTCCTTCAAACAGCTTATGACTTATGCTGCAATAGCACCCTTGGTATAGTTATCAACCCATGTTTGTCCGGGTAAAAGCTCGATACCGTGTGCCGCTGCTGCCGATATCTTTTCTGGGGAAGCATGCCATCCCTCGCAAAGATTGCGAATATGGCCTGTTACGTCAAATGCAGCCCTGTATTCTCTATGCACTGGAAGCGAAATTATGTCCGTGGTGCTTACAGTTTCAACAACTGGAATCGTATTCTCAGTTGTTTTCACGACAGCCTTATCTGCAGGTATCTTTGCTACACTCTTTTGTAAAGCCGCCCACAGTTCCTCTATGGAATCCTTATTTTTTATCCCTAAGATAATACCGATTAACGATGCAATGCTTATCCCTGCAAAGATAAGCTCTTTTTTATGTGCTTTAACCCACTTAATAAATGTACCTTTTTCCTTCTCAGTTTCACTGCAAATTTCTGATTTTTTGATATGCTCTTCCATGCTCAGACCTCCTTCATAGATTACACTTTAATTATATCAGGTATCTGAACTACTGGCGTTCACAATTCGAGAACATCCTATTGGCAGCATCGAAAGAACATCTTAGCATACTTGTTGTCTAACTGTGCATAGGCAAACATCAGCTGAATGCCCATAGTCACATTCATCTCTATCGACAAACCTGTATCAACCAGTCCATTTGTATAGCGCAATGCCAAATAATAATCGCCCAAATCAGACCAGTCCTCATCCAATTTTAAACTCTTGATTGATTCACAAAGCAATTCATCCATATCTAAAATAAATCCTTGCCTCTTACTTTCAACCTCCGGTGACACTCTTTTTATTGCTCTGGATAGCTCTAACATATCAATTCTTTTTGATAGCAGTTTATTCTGGAGTTCTAACATTTCTTTTACAGTAAATATCTGTGACCACCACACAAAAATGCTCCACACAAGATTAGCAATAGCCTCTGGTGCTTCGGTCTCATTAGTGGCCTGTACAAAAAGCTCTGTCACATCCGTGATAATAGTTCCTCTTAAAGTTTCACCGCTTGCAAACGCACTCAAGATTCTCTGACTTAAATCATATCCTTTTTTGAATGAAGCATTAT
Organism: Clostridiales bacterium; assembly: GCA_003487955.1. GTDB lineage: Bacteria > Bacillota > Clostridia > Tissierellales > Sedimentibacteraceae > Sedimentibacter. The sequence continues at coordinate 3,028 of DNNJ01000391.1, forward strand.
TCATTGCTTCCTCCGAAGAGAAAAGTGGCATAATTTTCTTGAATGTTTCAAAGGTCGATGACAGAGAAATCTGTTGTACATCGATTTTTTCAAGAATGGTCAGGTCGGTGTACATCAGTTCATCTATGGTTTTTCCATAATAATTGGCTATAGTTTTCAAGGTATCCGGGTCTGGCTTTCTACTACCATTTTCATATCCTTTAATCGTGGATTTCGCAAATCCAATAGCAGCGCCAAGTTTCTCTAAGGTATCTCCATGGATTTCCCTTAGTCGTTGTATATTTCTTCCCAACAGGTTATTATCTTTCATCTATATTCCTCTCCAACTTGAACTTCGCATAAATCTCCAGTATGTGCTTCCCGATAGCTTCCGGGGCAACTGGTTAGCCTCACAAATGAAGCGAACACCATACGGTGTTTGGGCGATTATTATTTGGCACTTCGCTATACAAAATTCTCTCAATCTCTAAAAAATTCATGTTTATACAGTCTTGGCCTGAAATGCTAATAACAGTATACAAAGCTAACTACTACATACTTACTTCTGTTCTTTTCCTCCTCTTTCCACAACTTCCAGAGCTTGATATTCCTTTTTTAATTCTCGCAACAATTCTTCTTCAGTTGGTAAATATAATTTGTATTTTGAGGCAAAAACTTGTGTTTCATTCTCTGGCAATGTATATTTTACCACAGATTCACTTTTATCTGCACATAATACAATTCCAATTGGGGGATTATCTCCCTCATTCATTAACTCTCGCTCATAATAATGGGTATACATCTGCATTTGCCCCAAATCCTGATGCGTCAAATCTCCAATTTTCAAATCAATCAAAACAAAACATTTTAAAATATAGTTATAAAATACAAGGTCTATTCTAAAATGTCGACCATCAAAAGTAATTCTTTTCTGCCTTGCTACAAACGAAAATCCTCTACCTAGCTCTAATAAAAATTTTTGCAAATGTGTAATCAATGCCTGTTCTAAATCGCTCTCAAAAAAATCATCGCTTGGGTTCAAACCAAGAAATTCAAGTACATATGGGTCTCTAATAATATCCTCTGGAGTTTTTTCCGGCTCCAGTGTTTGGATTTCCGCTGCTACCTTTTCTTTATTTTTACTAGATAATAGTCTTTCATAAAAAAAAGAATTTATCTGGCGTTCAAGCTGTCTGGTACTCCATTGAGACTTCACAGACTCCTGCATATAAAATTCACGTGCATTTTCGCTTTCTACACGCATTAAAAGTCGATAGTGTGTCCAACTCAATTCGCTACGCAATGCGTAGCCTTTTGGAAAAATCAAATAAAACTGCCGCATATTTTTCAGATTTGCAACAGTGAATCCCTTGCCAAAATCTTGTGTCATTTGCTTTGATAATTCATTCAGCAAGCCAGTTCCATATTCAGCTTTTTCATTTCCACCTTGCTCTTCTATAATAGATTTTCCGATATTCCAATATGCTTCAACCATAGCAAAATTAGCAGACTGATAAACCTTATTCCTTGCTATGGTTAAAATATTTTTGATTTCATTATAAAAACTTTTATTCATTCACATTATCCTTTCTATGTTCAATAAGGTTCAGCTATATATTCAGTTTCCTTAGTGTTATAAATCACATTTTACTTTACGAATGTTTTGATTTTTTGTGTGTATTCAAAATTCATATAATATCTCCCAATACGCTTTTCCTTTATTATACATATTTCATCAAAATATTTTCACTATATTATTTTTTTACTTTCTTCAGCTTTTCTCGCTATCGTATCAATAGGAATCTGCCCTTTATCATCACCAAACTCTACATTTATGTTGATATGTGTATCTGCTTTTTTGTGGGAGAGAGATACAACCGTCTCAACATGTACCGACCATGAAAATTGGTCTACAGGCTGTACTTTTATTACGTTGTACCCGCCATATTCCAATAATTTGACATCTCGTGCCAAGGTGGACGGATTGCAGGAAACATAGACAAGTCTTTCCGGTGACATGCTGATTATGGTGTCAATTACTTCTTTTTCGCAGCCTTTCCTTGGAGGGTCAACAATTATTATATCCGCTTTTATATTTTGCTTATAAAGTTTTGGGAGTATTTCTTCTGCTTTACCTGCATAAAATTCAACATTGGATATGTTGTTTTTTTTGGCATTCTCTCTTGCATTTATAATTGAGCGCTCAACTAATTCTATTCCATATACTCGTTTTGCCTTTTTTGCTGCCATTAAAGATATGGTGCCTATTCCGCAATAAATATCAAAACAAACATCACCTTTATCTATGTCTGCATATTCAATGGCGGTTTGGTAGAGCTTTTCTGTCTGAATTGGATTGATTTGAAAGAATGTTTCGGGAGAAATTGTGAAGCTCAAATCATCAATAGTATCAATTATTGTACTTTCACCATAAAGAGTAATATTTTTTCTGCCCATGATTAAATTTGTGTCTTTATTATTTATATTTTGAACTATTGTTATAATATTTTGTATTTGTGATAATTCATTGACCAATAGCTCCTTGTTTTGAAAATTCTCGGTTGTTGTGACTATTATGAGCATTAACTGATTCTTTCGATTGTTTCTGATTACAATATTTCTTACAATTCCTTTTCTTGTTTTCTTATCATAAGCTTTGATATTGTATTTCTCCATTAAGTTTTTAAAGATTATCACAACTTCGTCAGCAGCTTTGCTTTGTATTAAGCAGCTTGTAATGTTAACTGTATTGTATGTACTTTGTTCATAGGGTCCGATTTGAATTTCATTGTTTTTTTCAGTTACAGAAAAGGCAGTTTTATTTCTGTATCTGTATGGCTCATCCATACCTATTGTATCATTTACAATCGATTCTTCAAAATTCACTTTGGCTCTTCTAAATTCGTTTATTACTCTGTCTCGTTTGTATTTCAACTGCTCCTTGTAATCCATATGCATGAGCTGACATCCTCCGCATTGTTGGAAATGTGGGCAGTGTGGCTCTATTCTGAATTCAGAGGGCTTAATAATGCTTATTATTTCTCCGACTGCATAATTTTTATTTGTATCTGTAATTTTTATTTTAACTTTATCACCGGTTATGGCATCGCTTACAAATACAACAAAATTATTAATCTTGGCAACGCCTTGACCTGTGTGATTCATATCGATGATTTCAACTTCTTTGACTAATCCGATTTCAAGCATAATATCTCCTGTTACTTTTTGGCATTAACTAATTCAATGGCTTCTTTGCCGGTTATATACTCGATATCTATTGCAACAATATGAGACCTTGTGCATTCTGTTATTTTCTCATGCTTGGCATCTTCAGGCATATCTCCGGAATACTTTTCAACCAATGCCTTAAATCCTTGCTGCCATTCATCGCCTTCTGTAATTCTTGCTTTGCCAAAGGCAATGACACTTCTAAAATACGAGGTATACCCTTCGCTTACTATTGTATCTTTATCTATTACCGTGAAGGATACCTTTGGATGCTTTATGACAGCATCTATTTTATGTCCGTTCTTTGCAGAGTGAAAATAAATTTTATCATTGTAATAAACATAGTTTAAGGGTACTGCATAAGGGTAATCTTCATCTCCTAAACATGCCATCACACCATTTGTGCATCTGCCTAATACAGCTATAGTATCTTCCATTGATAATAATTGCTTTATTCTTCTCATTTCTCTAAACATATAATATCCTCACTTTCATATAATAAACCTTATAATTAATATACTGTTTCTTTATTAATTTAATTATACAATTATAATTCAACTTGTCAATTATAGCAAAAAATATAAAAATCGTAAGCATCGGGATACTTACGATTTTATATTTATATTAATTTAAATACTGTTTTAATAGCATAGTCAACATCTTTGAGCTTTCTGCCCTTGTTACATTTTGTTTTGGTTCAAATTTGTTATTACCCTTGCCCGATATAATATCTGCTCTGCTTAAAACATTTACGGCATCTTTTGCATATGTGCTTATATCTGAAGCATCATCAAACAACTTAGCTTCGCTATTATAAAGCTTAATGTTTCTGTCAGCAATAAATCTATTAATGATAACCGCCATCTGCTCACGGGTAATATTTTCATTTGGAGCAAAAATTGTTTCGGACATACCAAGAATATAACCCTTTTTTGCTGCCCATGCTATATATGGTGCATACCAATCATCGCTATATACATCCGTATAATTACTTTTTAACTCATTTGGTATCCGGTCTGATGACAATACAGCCAACATTTTTACAAATTCTGCCCTGGTAATATTATTCTGAGGTAGAAATTTATTATTTCCTGCACCATTTATAATTTTTCTTGCTGACAAATAAGTACTATAATCTTCAGCCCATCCTGTTACATCTTCAAACTTTACTAAGTTATATCCCACTTCAAATTTCGAAAGATGATTTGTTTTAAATGTTACCATTCCATTATTATACTGACCGGTTGCCATATGATATGCACCGTTGCTGTCAACATAATATACAACTATTGCATTTGCATTTTCATCAGGTTTTAATATATATGGTATAGCAACAATTATCTCATTACCTCCAAAATCTGTTATAACTTCGTTATCTGATGTTATGTTAATATCAACAACCGGTCTGCCTTCAGCTGTTTCTGTTCTAATTAAGCTTATATCTATGTCGCCTTGTGAGCTTGATATTATATTTGATAAAGCATCTTGATTGATAAACAAGCTTCCACCATTCAATGAAATTTCTGTATTGACATTGCTGCTGTTAATCAATTCAGCAGCTTCCCTTTCCAAAACAACTGAATTGCTACTTGACACTATTTGCAGTCTTTTCTCTGTTTGAGCTGTTTTTTTAAGTTCATTTAGTGCAGCAATTACTGATTTTTTGTTCAAAGATGAATCCCCAATCTGTATTACTACAGAATCTTTACCTTT
>DNNJ01000391.1:8209-16982 GCA_003487955.1 Clostridiales bacterium
ATGCTTTTATTACGCCAGTGTTTTCATAATTTTTTGATATAACTGTGCCATCTTCTGTAAATTGTGCTATATTTCCCTCAGCATCATATAGCAAACCATCGCCTGCTAAAAAGAATGAATTATCTAAACTTACAGCTTCAACCAATATTTCTGCACTTCCCGGTTTTTTTGCATATATGATACCGGAGGATGGATCAATTTCAGCGATATCAGGAGTAAGGCTTGAATACTGCAATCTATTCACATTATTTACTACGAAAGGAATAATCCTTGCGTTGATATTCTTTGTTTCTCCCATCTTTATTCTTACGTCAAAATTATTGTTTATAACAATGTCTGAAATCTCCAAATCCATATCTTCTGCTTTAGAAATAATTATATTATCCTTAAATGCTGCTACATCAGTCTTGTTATTTTTGGTTTCAACAACCTTTACACGCAAAATAATTTCTCCTTCATCATTTATATATGAAGGATCAACATCAATTAATTCGTCTATCGTATAAATATCGGATACTTTAAGGCTGCCAATATCCACTTTTTTGATAAATTCGTAATCAAAATTTTCAATAACAAACTTAACATTCTCCCCGTCCAAATTGCCGCTATTAACAATATTTGCCCGGATATTGATGCTATCTTCGTCATAATAATATGCTTTTAAATTTTCAACCTTTAGATCGTCGTCAGTGTTAACAACATATTGGATTTCCGGGCTGCTATCTGTTAATTCTTCTTCCCAGGCAGTAATCCTTATAGTCACATCTGATATTTCATCAGGCATTGTAAAATAGGTGTTAGCTGAAATATTTTTACCTGAAGAAAGGTGTGAAAGTATTTCTTGATTTTCACCTATCTGTACAAACCCATCACTCCCAAGCATTTCAAATTTAAATGTAACTTTTTCTGATGGCATAAATCCATAGTTTGTTGCATTAACTGTTATTCTTACTTGTTCGCCGCTCCTTGGATATTGAGGATATGTCTCTATATCATTTCCTGTTATGGACAAAGTGCTTATAGGCTTATATGTTCTCACAACTAATGATGAACTTTGGGATTCTTCATCAGAAACTATGTTGTATTTTCTGTTTGCAATAGCAATTGTGCCGTCTTCACCAACTGAAACAGTTTGTTCGTTGTTACTTTCTCCCAATGTCTCAGTTAATTGCCACTTACTGCCCCATGCTCCTTTGTAGACATCTTGTTTATTATTACTTTCATCCAAATATGAAGCAGCCAAATTATACTTTGCATCATACATGGCTATGTACATTTGTCTTGATTTAACAGCATCATCAGTTGAATCAGCATTTTTCGGTAAAGATAGTTCGTATTCATTCCATACTACATATAAATTTCCGTCCTTGCCCGCTGTTAAACTAAAGCTTTCCGCAGCTTCATAATTTTGTTCTTCCATTACATTTGAGAAATAATTATATTTCTCATCAATTTGATAATATGTGTCCTCATCAATTTCTGCTTTTTTTAAACCATATTCCATAATAGCATCCAAATCAACGTATGATATATAGCCGTCATTATTCCAAAACAGGTATATATTATCACCAAATTCTATTTCTTTTGGATTCATATCCGGAGTATTATCATTTGTTATTCTTATGGGTTGTGTAAATTTGCCCAAAGCAAAATCATATATCATTGCAAATAAATCTGTATCATCCTTTGTATTTACATCTTGGTCGACGTCATGAACATATGTTATAAGGATTTTGTCATTATGTGATACAACAGCATATTCATCTACCTTTACCGGATCCGGCATATTGAAATCCATAAACCTTTGACCATACAATATACCTTCACCGTATTCTTTTTCATATTCTTTATATGAAACTTCATTTTCATAATACTCTGTCTGCCACTTTTGGGATTTTCCGTCATAAATCCTGTATGCTATCGTGCTGTAAGAGTTATTTAAGAAATTACCGATTTCTCCTGCTTCTTTTTCATCAAACTCAATTCCTTCTGTTGAATAATCCGTCTTTTTATAAAACACCATCATATTATTAGTTGTTTCATCATATGCAATTTTCGGTGAAGAATTAGAATACTCTCCGGCATCAAATGTCAACCTTTCAATATTTCCTTGTTTTTTGCCATCCATGTCAAACATCTGTAGATATATGTCGTTATTGCCAAGCAGTCTATCCAAAGAAACAGCCCCGTCATCAAACCTATTTCTATTTTCATGACTTGACCAAAGGACAGCTATTTTATCCCCAAGATTTTTCACATTAAGGTCATAATCTCCTGTATCGTCATTTTGCAACAATATGGGTTCACTCCAAATCCAAATACCACCATATTCGTCCTCTTCATATATGGAATAATAAATTGCTGTCAGTTCATTATTGTTTCTTGAAGGATCATCGTTTATATAAAACAATATTTTTTTACCATTGTTTAAATCAACTATTTCTGGTTCAGGATGTTTATATATGTTAGTTTGCAAGGTAATGTTATCTATCATCCCCACCCCTGCATTTATTGCAGAAGGAATGGTATTCCAGGATGATGGAGTGGTTCTTTCTAATTCTCCTACTGTTACAACACTTTCTTCTTGTGCTAATAAATTTGCCATCCTCAGCATCCTGTTTTGTCCCGTAGGTGTTGGCAGCCATGCATTATCATTGTAATTGCCAACTTCAAACAAATCCCATGTATATTCATGCACCTTGAAGCTAATTGGAATAATAAGTACATCAATATCTACACTCAGTGCAAATGTTAAAACACCTTTGGCTGCTTCCCAAGGTTGATATCCTAAATCAAAATCCAATTTCCCGGATACTCCTGCAGACAAAACACCACGTCTCCCAACTCCTGCACCTATTCCAACATACAAATTAATCTTCATTTGCCCGTAATAGACAATATCTGCAAGGCTGCCGCCTACAGGGAAATATCCGGCATACTTATCAAGCTTTATTTTCGTTGAATTGTTTCCCTCCGCCATGATAAGGCCTCTTGCAGAGCCTCCTCCGGTTAGGGTAACATAGACAGGTACTCCTGATATAGTCATGTTAAAATCCTGTCTTGCTTTTAATTCTGCTGCAATATAAATAATTGTATAATCAAAATACCATACATTCTGGTTATTTTCTTTTAATTTTGTAAGCTGAATATAAAATCCTATGTCAAAGTTAACGGTAATATTGCCTTTAGCCCTGCCGCTTTTTACATTTCCGCTATTGTTTGGCTTAAAATCTTTGTTTAGAAGGTTTTTAGAAAATTCACCTTCCCTGATATATTGGGTTAAAATATTTAATTTTTCTTGCACAGTCGCTGTATCAAGATTCTGCACATTATCTTCAATCAGCTGTTTAATCGTTTCTCCTGTTCCAACAGCAATCGAATAAGAGCCGTATTGATTGCTTCTTTTTATAGGTATAAGACTTCTAACCTCGCCTAAATCAACATCCGGGTTTATTTCTCCAAATGGTTCTTGTACTTTTCCATCACCATAATCAGGTGCTTGCGGCAAATCAACTTTTGAAGGTGTTTCCGGCACTTCAAGTAAATATCCAGATTCCATTTCACCCTTGCTTACCATACCGGAGTCAAAAAGCTCAACAGTCAGCCTGCCTCCATCCTTGAATGCTTCTACCATATTTGGTATTGCAAGTTTCCATGTCTCCATATCAGTAGTTGTTAAATTCCACTCATCCCATAGGTTTCCTAATGAGTCATAGCTTCTTACTTTCACTCCATAGACAATATTGTATTCATTTTTACTCGTTTTTATGGTTATTTCGGATTTTTTATCTTCTATATACACTGTATAAGAGTTACTTGCTTTATCCTCTTTTTCATCTGTTATGTTCATAGAGTAAACTCTGTACTGTGTGTCCATAAATGGTAATTCAAGCATAAATGGCAAAGAATTTTCGCTTTCCGGACCTGTAACATATGTCGGAACATATCTGTTGCCTTGCATCATTTTTAAAGAATATCTTTTATCTACTACGGAATTAGGCAAATATATTTGAAAGTTCCCATTTGTATCTGTTTTAGCTGTTGTTTTATAAGTTACACCGTTTATTGTCTTTGTAGTGTTACCATCAGCAACAGCCACTGATATTTCTACATTTGGTACAGCATCATAAGTATCTGGTTTTTTTTGGTTTACAATAGCAAATTCCTGATTTTTAATAGTTTGTTTTGAACACACTACTTTTCCCGTTGCTATTGAATAACCGGAATTATTAACAGATGAAAAATAATATTTAATACCTTTTAAATCCGGAGTAACTTCAAAAGTAAAGCTGTTACCGTAATAAGGCTGAATTTTTTGCATATATTCAGCATCTTTAAATCCACCTTGCACTTCATAATCCGGTGTCCATTGCACTGTATAGCCTTCTATAGGTTTTGCAAAAAGAGTTACAACATCCCCCTCAACAATATCTTTTAGATTGTAGGTTCCGTTATATTTGTTTCTGTATTCTTCATAATTTGCTTGAATTTGTTCTGCGTAATTATTTAATGACTGAATGTATTCTGATAAAGCTTCATTATATGTTATGTCATCAGGGTAATTTTCTTTCAAAGGCTGATTCGGCAAATTATTATTTAATATTCTTTTTTCTTCGAAAGGCATATGGTTTGGTTTGTCATGCAATATCATTCCCTTAACTATATTTTGAGAATAATCTTCGCTTCCATCTGCCTTAGGCTTATCCCATTTTATAAAAATATCCTTGCTTGTTTTTTCAAAGATAGGCTCTATGGAAGTTTGTTCTGACAAAACAATATTTGTAGCTAAGCTTGCATTAACTATTTCAGGCTGAGGAGAATTATTTCTGTACACTGCAATTCCTTCCAATTTGTATCCTGCTTTTGGTATTACATTGACTATTAATTCATCTCCTGCATATACATAGTTCTGAAATGTTTTTGTTTCATTGTTATATTCTTCGTTACCTATTTTCACTGTTCCTTTATTGCTGTCAAATTCTCTTACATATATCCCCCGCGTACGTACATAATCGTTAAAATAAGGTTTGATGGTAAGAGTAGTTGGATTTGGAGTACGACCATTATTATAAATATATGTTTCTATAAATTCCGGAGTAAAATGTATGGTATTATTTGTTTTAAGATCAGTGTAATTGCCATCAGGCATTCTTATAGTGTATCCACGAAAGTTTGCACTTCTTAATCTACCTTCAGAATTAATGTCAGGAATTAAACTTAATGATTCATCTCTATATGGATTATTTATGCTCGTACGAACAGTCCCCGGGTTGTATTTCTTACCACTTTCCACACGGGTATCATTATCCCAAACACTATAATAAGCTGAATTTGCTTCTATTTTTATATCAAACTGCTGTCTTTTTAAATCAACATAATCGACCTTGAGTTTACCGCTGTTATTCCACCAAGTTTCATTTTTAAATTCAATTAAACTGTTGGATGTTTTGTCAAAATTAATTTTTATATTTTCACCTTGACCTGCTTGACCTGATCCATCAAAATTACCGTTAATCCAATCACTATTACCGTTTATAGTAACTGTCGAGCGGTTATTATCTCCACGGTCTCCTGAATTGCTCCATTTCCAGCTTATATAACCTATTCCTCTTAAGTCCAAATATTTATACATGGAGCTAAGACGATACCAGCCTTCCGTTAAATTCATCTGCTTAGCTCTTCCAAAGCTTTCAGCCACACCACCATACTCCCATTGATGGCCGGCGTTATTTCCTATATACTTTCGCACTGTAAATTCATCTGCGTAAATTCTTATTTCTTGATCAATCCTTGAAGGTGCGGCAGCCATCAACCGCATATTTCTCTTTAAAGGCAATTGTTGTTCATCACCGGGATAAATATATACCTTTGCTCTGTTTATACCCTTTACCGGTGCATTTTCTTCTGTAATCACCATTTTAAAACTGATGGTTTCAGATGCATCGTTCGCTAATATGGGTATGGTAATCTTCTTTTCATCTTCCCCGGGTAAAAACATCACTTCTACAACAATTGGCCGGTAATGTTCACCTGCCCTTGCTGTACCGGATAGCGTTGAAATCTCTATTTTTGCATATGTATTGGTTTCTCCTGTTCTTATTATATTTAGTACTGCTTCTTTTTCTCCGGGATATACATAATACTCTTCAGAATCAAAACCTATAATTTCATCTTGTCCTTCATCATTATTGTTTATATTTACAACAGTATTAAAAGAATCTCCTAAAACAGCTCCATTTGTAGGTTCATAAAGGCCAATTGTGAACTGCTCAGGTCCTTCAAACAATTCATCATCAATAACTTTTACTTTTATTGTCTTATAATTTTCTCCGTCTTCAAATACTAAATGCCCTGTTGCACCAGGCATAAGTGTATTAAGTGCTTCGCCAACCTTTATTGCTTCAGGATCTTCAATTTCAAAAATATTTAATGGTGAATTTTGTAACTGTGGTTTTTCTGTAATAACGCCTGTAGCCTTATCTCTAAGCTCATGCAAAGAAGACTTATACACAGGAACTGTGGCTTCTATTTCAGGTTCTTTAGTTATTTCATAACCTATTGCCGAAGAAGTTATTATTTCAGAGTTTATTGCCGAAGAAGTTATAACATTGTTTTGGTTTCCCTCCAACGAAAGTTCAAGAAGTGTTGGCGCATCCGTTTCCTTTTTTAAAACTTTATCACCATACCATGCAGGCATCAGTACTAAAAAGTCCTCATCATATTTGGCTGATACTTCAATTACCTTGAAATCTACCTCAACTTTTCCTTTAGTTCCTCCACGCCTGGCAATGATAACATCAAATTCATCTGCGTCCTCCTCAACATCATATTGCAAAGACACAAACTCAAGAAGCCCATTTGGATAAATTGCCGCAAATTCATCCGACACTCTTAGTGCCTCAGGAGAAACATCCGGATTATCGTAAGCATATGCGGGTGTAACCAATGATAGTAATGTTGAAAATATAAGTATAAATGAAATTATCTTTTTTAACATATCCTTCTCCTACTTTAAATTATTTATTAAGAGTTTCAAAATCCAACTCATTTAACATAAACATGAGCATATCTTTATCTATATTAAATAGCTCCGGTTCCGTGTTAACATACAGCGATTGCCCGCTTATTTTTGCAGTGAGCATCCGTTCTTTACTTACTATATTCTCGCCTTGACCTGTCTCCATAAACTGAGTAAACTGATTCTTATCCACTATATAGCAATAGACATAAAGACCGGAAAGCCATTTTTGCTGTTCCGATTCAGTCATCCCACCTAAAGTGCCGGCAGTAAGATCAATTTCATACTTGACGGGCATCCGGGTAAAACCTTCTTTCACATTTAAAGTGATGATGGAGTCGCCCGCTGTGCTTTGAAACAGCTCTGCAAGCGCTGCATTTAGCGTCAAATCACAATTTAAGGAAACAGGACCATTACCGACAGTATCAATGTATAGGGCAAGCCCATTTTCCATATACAGCTTAAATTTATTGCCCGAAGCTTTCATTTGCATAAGCGTATTGGCAGAGAGAACGTCTCCATTCTTAAATGGAGTATATTTGCTGTTTATCTCATAATAGCCGCTACTGCGTACTGTCCCGGTAAGAAACTCAGGATTTAGTACGGACATGGTGCCTGCAACCAAAATAAGCATAGCAGCCATCCCTGTTAAAAAGGAATAGACTAAATGCTTATTTTTCAAAAACCTATGCTTGCTTTCTTTTTTACTTTTCGTGACTTCGTCAGCTTTCACCATAAAAGCTGCTTTTGCCTTTTCTTTGGCAGCCGGACTATGCGTAATTATAATACGACTCATAATATCATCAAGATCTCCGTTATCGCTCATTTCTTCCCTCCTGACCCTTATACGCTAAATCAGCAAATTCGTCACACTTCGACATAAAACTTTTTAATTTCTTTATTGTGCGATTTAATATAGTGCTTACGTTCGTTTCCGATATATTTAAAAGTTTGCTGATTTCCTTGTTGGAAAGCTCACCGTAATACTTTAATGTAACAATGTTGTGCTGGCGTTCATCTAAATCATTTAAAATACCCTGCAAATCTGTTTTAATTTCATTTTCTAAAATGTAATCTTCTACATTGGTATCTCCATATAAATTTTCAATATCTTCTAAACTGATAGTTTTCTTACCTTGATATACGCGATAATGGCTGCGAAGCTGGTTCAGTGCTATGGTAAAAATCCACGTGGACAGCGCACCTTTTAAAGGATCATACGTATTATACTTTTCAGCTACCTTTAAAAAGGTCCGGCTTGCCAAATCTTCCGCTAAAGTAGTATTTTTCACTCTGACATAAAGGAAGGCATATACTTTATCATAGTAGTCATCAAAAATCTGCTCAAGGTGATTTTTATCGTAAGCATTAAGCTTCATTATTCCCCTCCTTTAGCATTTTCTTTATCCGACATAAGGGCAAACCCCATAAAATAAAAAGCAGCAGGCATAAGCAGTGCAAAAATAGCCAAACGTGTTCCAATCAAAATGTTATACAATGAGTGAATAGTTGCGGATATTGCAATAAGCCCCAAAATCATTGGGAGCTTAATTATTTCTTTGTCCTTTGTAATTTTAACTCCAAAACCAATAATCGCTGTGGACATCCCATGCATCAAACTAGTGGTAGTAGTTCTTACAATCAGAGGAAACAGAGAGAACAGACCGGGCAACGACACAAAGGAAGTAAAGTAAAACAATGTCTCATGAATAGAGAAACCAATTCCGCATGCCATGGCACAATAAATAATTAAAT